>NZ_PYHT01000009.1:0-222516 GCF_003023875.1 Nocardia sp. MDA0666 | reverse complement strand
TCAGATGTGTATAAGAGACAGGGCTGATCGTCGATCTGGTGCCCAACCACGTCGGCGTCGGCGATCCGCGGCGCAATCCGTGGTGGTGGGATGTGCTGCGCAACGGCAAGAATTCGAAGTTCGCGCACTTCTTCGACATCGACTGGAGCCCGGGCAACGGCGCGGGCGGGCGGCTCGCGCTGCCGGTCCTGCACAGTGAGAACGATCCGGCGGCACTGACCGTCGACCGCTCGGGCCCCGAACCCGTCCTCGCCCTGCGCGATCTGCGCTTCCCGATCGCCCCGGGCACCGACGGGGAGAACGCGCTGCGCATCCACGACCGCCAGCACTATCGCCTCGTCAGCTGGAAGGCCGGGATCTGCAGCTATCGGCGATTCCTGGCGGTCTCCGAACTGGCGGCCATCCGGCAGGAGGAGCCGGCGGTGTTCGACCTGACCCATCGCGAACTGGCCGCCTGGTGCGAACACGATCTGATCGACGGGGTGCGTGTCGATCATCCCGACGGATTGTCGTATCCGGCCGCCTATCTGGCGAAACTGCGCCGGCTGATCGGTCCGCAGCGGCTGCTGATCGTGGAGAAGGTGCTCGGCCGGAACGAACCGCTCGACGCCACCCTGCCCGTGGACGGCACCACCGGATACGAAGCGCTCGCGGAGGTCGGCGGCATCTTCGTCGATCCGGCCGGGGAGCACGCGCTCACCGAACTGTCGCGACGGATATCTGGGCACGGCAGCGATGCCGCCTGGATGGCCGACACCGAACATCGCATCAAACGCGCGGTGGCCGAACGACTGCTCGTTCCCGAGGTCCGGCGATTGGTCGGCGCGGTGAAGCGCGACGCGGCGGTGAACGGATTCGATTCGGCGGCGATCAGCGATATGGCGCTGACCAATGCCACCATCGAGGTGCTGTCCTATATGCCGGTGTACCGCACCGACTACGCACCCCTGTCCGGTGTGCTCAGCACCGTCGTGGCCGAGGTGCAGCAGCGCAACCGGGAGCTGACCGCGCCGCTGTCGGTCCTGGTGCGGGCGCTGGCCGCCGGCGGAGAAGCGGCGCGGCGGATGCATCAGGTCGGCGGCGCGGTCGCGGCGAAGGCGGTCGACGACACCATGTTCTATCAGGCGGCACGTCTGGTGTCGCTGCAGGAGATAGGCGGTGATCCGAGCCGGTTCGGCCGGTCGGTGCTGGAATTCCATCTGGCCAATGCCGAACGCGCGGTGCGCCGCCCGACCACGCTGACCACGCTGTCGACGCACGACACCAAGCGCGGTGAGGATGTGCGAGCGCGCATCACGGTGCTCTCACAGGTGGCCGACAGCTGGGCGAAGGCGGTGGGCGCGTGGCTGGAACTGGCGCCCGCACCGGACGGGCAGACCGCGATCTTCCTGCTGCAGAACATGTTCGGCGTGTGGCCGGTCGACGGCCGCCGCCCGGCCACGGTGCCGCGGTTTCGCGAACGCCTGCACCTGTTCGCCGAGAAGGCGGTGCGCGAGGCGGGACTGCGTTCCTCGTGGGAGGAGCCCGACGTCGACTTCGAGGCGGAGGTGCATCGCTGGCTGGACACCGTGATCGACGGGCCGGTCGGCGCCGAACTGGGTGAGCTGGCGACCCGGCTCGCACCGCACGCGTGGTCGGATTCGCTGGGGCAGAAGCTGCTTCAGCTGTGCGGCCCCGGCATTCCCGACGTGTATCAGGGGTGCGAGCTGTGGGAGGACTCGCTGGTCGACCCGGACAACCGGCGGCCGGTCGACTTCGGGCATCGCCTGGCGATGCTGCAATCACTCACGGGCACACCGGAATTGGACAACTCCGGGGCGGCGAAGATGTGGATCGTCGCCTACGCCCTGTGGTTGCGGCGGGAGCGGCCGGACTGCTTCGTCGGCGGCTCCTACACACCGCTGTTCGGCAGCGGCGACCGCAGCGAACACCTGGTGGGGTACGCGCGCGGCCGCAGCGGCGAGGCGCCGCAGGTGATCGTGGCCGCGACCCGCTACAGCGTGGCCCTGGCCGAGGGCGGGTGGGCCGATACCGTCCTCGACCTGCCCTCGGGCACCTGGACCGACCGCCTCACCGGCCATACGTTCACCGGCCGCACCCGGCTGGAGAAGCTGTTCGCCCGCCTGCCGGTGGCGCTGCTGGTGCGCTGAGGCCGGAGCGAACCCGGATCAGTACGCCGAGAACACGCTGTCGATCGTGCCGTAGCGGTGCGCGGCGTAGTTGCAGGCGGCGGCGATGTTGGCGACCGGGTCGTAGATGTCACCCGAGGTGCCGTCGACGTGGTAGGCGGCGAAGGTGGGATCGATGACCTGCATCAGGCCCTTGGACGGGATGCCGGCCGCGGCGTTGGAGTCGTAGAGGTTGATGGCACGCGGGTTGCCGCCCGACTCGCGCATGACGTTGCGGTAGATGCCGTCGTAGCTGCCCGGAATGCCGTGCTGACCCATCACGAAGAGCGCGTGCTTGATCCAGCCGTCGAGGTTGTCGGCATAAGTCTGCGGGACCACCTGCTGCAGCGGCTGCGGCAGGTTCTGCAGGAATTGCTGAGCCTGATCCTGCTGCGGCTGCGGCAGTCCCTGCGCCCACTGCTGGGCACTCTGCTGCAGTTGCGGCGGCACAGCCGGGGCGTCGGCGTGGGCCGCGACGGGAACCGTGACGACGGCGGCCAGGACGGCGAGGGGTAACAGTCTTCTGATCTGCATGGCGATACGAGCTCCGGGTATGTCGAACGGCGGTGGGACCATCGCGACGATTCACAGAACAAAAGCCCGCTCGCCGCGGCGAAAACAGACCGTCGGCCTGCTTCCTGGCGAGTCACAGAATGATTGCGGCAAGTTAACGTAAACATAACGCCAAATGAACAGCAGGTTTTATTACGCTGAGAAAAATCAGCTGGACCTGCGGTGATGTGTGTAACGGATCACACGCCGGTTTTATCTCGATCAGATCACGCACCATCGCCGCATGCCGAGCCGAGATCGCTCCACACCCTTAAGCCGCTGAGACACAAGCGAACCCGGGCGCCTACCGAAAGCGCCCGGGACAGGTTTCAGCGGCCGGGGATCGCCCGGCTCGAGACCACTCCACATGCCGGAAAACACCGCCATGCCGCCACCGGGTTCCGAGGCGGCACCCCGCCGAGCGTCGAGAACCGGTCATTTCCGGCAGCAGCAAACGGCAGCTCACCTGAGCCGCGGCACCGCGCCGCCGGCGAACGCGCTGGGCGAACGCCGAAGGCACGCGGTGACTGTCAGGCGGCGGTGCCGGCGACCGAGCCGCTGCCCGCCGGATGCTCTCCGCCCGGCACATGCTGTTCGGCTGCCAGGTGGTGACCGTCGACGCCCTCGTCGTGCTCGCCGACCGGCAGGGTGGGTAGCGGTCCGGCGAGTTCCTCGGCCCAGCGGACGACGTTCGGCGGGCGGTAGGTCGCGCGCGGCGCGGCGCAGTCGGCGAGGTAGACGAGCCGATCACCGGGTGCGCACAGACGGCGCCAGGAATCGGCGTAGAAGCGGGGGTTGCGCGGATGCAATGCCCACCCCACGCGATTGAGGACGCGGTAGAAGACGGTCAGCGAATCATGCGCCCGCGGAGGCGAATTCGGCGTCGAATCCGCCACGGCGACAGTCGAATCCGGCGCGGCGGCCGATTGCGCCGGGGTACCGCGGCTCAGGAGCTGTTCGACGCGCTCGTCGTCGAAACTCAATCCGGCCCTGCGAGCCTGGTCGACCATCCAGCGCAGCGTGATGTCGGAGAGCCGGCTGTCGGCGTAGCCGCCGCCGATATCGGTGTGCACTCCCTCGAACCACACCTGCTGCACCCGGTCGGCAGTGACCGGGCCGCTCTCGGGGTCGTCGTTGACCTCCCACAGGCAGGGTGCGTACATCCGGCGGCGCTCGTCGATCGCCAGCGCTTGCCGCGCGTACCGCACATTGCGCGACAGCCGCACATCGTGGAAGCGGTAGCGCCACGAGGTCAGCAGCGGCACCCCGAGCGCGCCGACGGTGTCGAAGACGCCGACGAAGTGGATCGGCACCGGATAGACGCAATGCCGCTCACGGAATTCGATCCACTCCGGCCGATCCGGTCCGTCGGGATCCAGTTTGCGCTGGCGGTAGATCGCCAACGCCTCCGGATACGTCCGCTCGATCATCGCGTCGGCGGTGAGCAGCCCGAGCCGGTTGACCATCCCGACCAGGCTGCGGGCGGTATAGGCCCCGCGACTGAAGCCGAAGACGTAGATCTCGTCCCCCGGCTCCCAATTCAGGGCGAGCTGCCAGTACATCGTGGACAGATTGGCGTCGAGTCCGAGCCCGAACGCGCCGCCGAGCAGTTTATCGGCCAGATAGCCGCGGGAGCCGGGGCCGTCGACATAGAAAACCCGTTGTCCCACATGGTCGCCCGCGTCGGTGACGGCACTCGACCGCACCGACTCGGCGATCTTCACAACATTGGAGACCGTCGGAGTGCTCTCCGATCCCCACGTGCCGTCACAGCACACAACCAAACGCTTCATACCGGTAATCCTCCCGCCCCGTACCGTGTCGCTCGCGAGTAGCGAACTACTCGAATCATCGCGCAGCGCGAGTGATTACGTTAATGCTCGCTCGCATCGAATGTCGGGGATGCGAGTAGTGGGAGGCCACCCGCTCGCGATCAGCCGGCAACTACCTACGGCGGCGTTCGACGACGAAGAGAACGGTGACGAGGAGAACGGTGACGAGGAGAACGGTGACGGTGAAGGGAATGATGACGGCCGACCGCCCTCGTCTCGGTCGACCGTCATCGGCGAGACGGGGAGCGGCCCGAAGACCGCCGACCGCCGTGACGCACCGATCTGCCCTTGTGGACCGTTCGTCTCTCGCAGCCGGGTTATCGCCGCCGGGCCCGCGCGGCGTTACCGGGGCCACTCGAATCCCTTCCGGGGCTATCGACCGCGGCGGTGAGATTCGCCACGGTGATGCGGGAGGTTGGCGGCGATTCCGGCGGACTCGCCGCGAACCGCCGACCGCGAATTGCACGCATGTAGTTCCCTGGCGCCGGGTGTCGGTCCGGTCGACTAGGATTCCTCGCGTGGCCGACTCGGGATTCGTACATCTGCACAATCACACCGAGTACTCGATGCTCGATGGCGCCGCCAAGATCACGCCCCTGTTCAAGGAGGCGGAGCGGCTCGGGATGACCGCGGTCGGGATGACCGACCACGGCAATATGTACGGCGCCTCGGAGTTCTACAACTCGGCCAAGAAGCAGGGCATCAAGCCGATCATCGGCATCGAGGCGTACATCGCGCCCGAGTCGCGGTTCAACACCAAGCGCGTGCAGTGGGGTGACCCGAGCCAGAAGAGCGACGACGTCTCCGGTTCCGGCGCCTACACGCATATGACGATGGTCGCCGAGAACGCGACCGGTCTGCGGAATCTGTTCAAGCTGTCGAGCCTGGCCTCCATCGAGGGACAGCTCGGCAAGTGGGCGCGTATGGACGCCGAGATCATCGCCCAGTACGCCGAAGGGATCATCGCGACCACCGGCTGCCCGTCCGGCGAGGTGCAGACGCGGTTGCGACTGGGCCACGACCGCGAGGCCCTGGAGGCCGCGGCCAAGTGGCAGGAGATCTTCGGCAAGGACAACTTCTTCCTCGAGCTCATGGACCACGGGCTGTCCATCGAGCGCCGGGTGCGCGAGGGCCTGATCGAGGTCGGCAAGAAGCTGGGCATCCCGCCGCTGGCCACCAACGACTGCCACTACGTGCACGAATCCGACTCCACGAATCACGAAGCGCTGCTGTGCATTCAGACCGGTAAGACGCTCTCGGACCCGACCCGCTTCAAATTCGACGGCAGCGGCTACTACCTGAAGTCGGCCGCGGAGATGCGCGAGATCTGGGACGGCGAGGTCCCCGGCGCCTGCGACAACACCGTGCTGATCGGCGAGCGGGTGCAGTCCTACGAGGACGTGTGGACCCACCGCGACCGGATGCCGAAATTCCCGGTTCCCGAGGGTGAGACCGAGGCGTCGTGGCTGCGCAAGGAAGTCGCGCGCGGCCTCGAGTACCGCTTCCCCGACGGTGTCCCGCAGAAGTACCTCGACCAGGCCGAATACGAGATCAACGTCATTCTCGAGATGGGCTTCCCGGCCTACTTCCTCGTCGTCGGCGACCTGATCAATCACGCTCGCGAGGTCGGGATCCGGGTCGGGCCCGGGCGTGGTTCGGCCGCCGGCTCGCTGGTCGCCTACGCGCTGAAGATCACCAACATCGACCCGCTGCCGCACGGTCTGCTGTTCGAGCGATTCCTCAACCCCGAGCGTGTGTCGATGCCCGATATCGATATCGACTTCGACGATCGCCGCCGCGGTGAGATGGTCCGCTACGCCACCGAGAAGTGGGGCACCGACCGGGTGGCCCAGGTCATCACCTTCGGCACCATCAAAACCAAAGCGGCGCTGAAGGATTCGGCCCGCGTGCTGTTCGGCCAGCCCGGCTTCGCGATCGCCGACCAGATCACCAAGGCGCTGCCGCCGCCGATCATGGCCAAGGACATCTCGGTGTCGGGTATCACCGACCCCGAGCACGAGCGGTACAAGGAGGCCGCCGAGGTCCGCACCCTCATCGAATCCAATCCCGATATCGCCAAGATCTACGACACGGCGAAGGGACTGGAAGGCCTGATCCGCAACGCCGGCGTGCACGCCTGCGCGGTGATCATGTCCTCGGAGCCGCTGACCGACGCGATCCCGGTGTGGAAGCGAGCCCAGGACGGCGCCATCATCACCGGCTGGGACTATCCGTCGTGTGAGGCCATCGGCCTGCTGAAGATGGACTTCCTCGGCTTGCGCAACCTCACCGTGCTCGGTGACGCGATCGACAACGCGAAGGCCAACCGCGGTGTCGACGTCGACCTGGACGCGCTGCCGCTGGACGATCCGAAGACGTTCGAACTGCTCGCCCGTGGTGACACGCTGGGTGTGTTCCAGCTCGACGGTGGGCCCATGCGCGATCTGCTGCGGCGCATGCAGCCCACCGCCTTCGAGGACATCGTGGCCGTCGGCGCGCTGTATCGCCCCGGCCCGATGGGCATGAACGCGCACAACGACTACGCCGACCGCAAGAACGGGCGCCAAGAGGTCAAGCCGATCCATCCGGAGCTGGAGGAACCGCTCAAGGACATCCTCGGTGAGACCTACGGTCTGATCGTCTACCAAGAGCAGATCATGCACGTCGCGCAGAAGGTGGCCGGGTACTCGCTCGGACGAGCCGACATCCTGCGCCGCGCGATGGGTAAGAAGAAGGCCGAGGTGCTGGCCGCGGAGTTCGAGGGCTTCGAGAAGGGCATGCTGGAGAACGGTTTCTCCAAGGCCGCGATCAAGGCGCTGTGGGACACCATCCTCCCCTTCGCCGGTTACGCGTTCAACAAATCGCATGCCGCCGCGTACGGCCTGGTCTCCTACTGGACCGCCTACTTCAAGGCCAACTATCCGGCCGAGTACATGGCCGCCCTGCTCACCAGCGTCGGCGACGACAAGGACAAGGCAGCGGTCTACCTGTCGGACTGCCGCCGCCTGGGCATCACGGTGCTGCCGCCCGACGTCAACGAGTCCGAACAGAACTTCGCGCCGGTCGGCACCGACATCCGTTTCGGTCTGGGCGCGGTGCGCAATGTCGGCACCAACGTGGTGGCCTCGATCATCGCCGCCCGCACCGAGAAGTCGAAGTTCACCGACTTCTCCGACTACCTGAACAAGATCGACACCATCGCCTGCACCAAGAAGGTCACCGAATCCCTCATCAAGGCAGGCGCTTTCGACTCGCTCGGCCATCCGCGCAAGGGCCTGCTGCTGGTGCATTCCGACGCCATCGACGCGGTGATGGCCACCAAGAAGGCCGAGGCGATCGGACAGTTCGACCTGTTCGGCGGTCTCGACGACGGTGACGATTCGATCTCGTCGGTCTTCGACGTCAAGGTGCCCGACGAGGAGTGGGAGTCCAAGCACAAGCTGGCCCTGGAGCGAGAGATGCTGGGACTCTACGTGTCCGGCCATCCGCTCAACGGGGTGGAGCATGTGCTCGCCGCCCAGGCGGATACGCCGATCCCGGCGATTCTGCAGGGCGACGTCAAGGACGGCGCGCAGGTGACCATCGGCGGCATCCTCGCCTCGGTGACCAGGCGCGTCAACAAGAACGGAATGCCCTGGGCCTCAGCGCAATTGGAGGACCTCACCGGTGGTATCGAGGTGCTGTTCTTCCCGCAGGCCTATTCGGTGTACGGGATGGACATCGCCGAGGATGCCGTCGTGCTGGTGAAGGCGCGCGTCTCGGTGCGCGACGACCGGATCTCGCTGATCGCCAACGATCTGGTGGTGCCGGATCTGTCGTCGATCGGCATGGAGAAGCCGCTGGCGGTGACGATCCCGACCCGGCTGTGCACGCCCGACAAGGTGAACGCGCTCAAGCGGGTCCTGTCCAGCCACCCCGGCACCGCCGATGTGCACATCCGCCATGTCGGATCGCGGGAGAAGACCACCCTGCTCAAGGTCGCCGACAACTTGCGGGTGTCGCCGTCCTCGGCGCTGATGGGTGATCTGAAGGCGCTGCTCGGGCCGGGCTGCCTGGCGAGCTGAGGACGGGCGCTGATGGCCCGCGGGGTCAGTCGGTGTGGTGCGGGCGATCCGCCACGACTCCCACGATCCAGCGCAGTGCCGCGAATCCGGCGCCGACCAGTACGGCGAGCTGCGCCGACCCGGTGATCAGGCCCAGCATCAGCGCGAGCAGCAAACCCAGCGCGACGGCCTCGAGTTTGTACACCGGCCACGGCACACCGGCGAGCCGCACCGTATGCGTGGCACGGCGGACCGGGCGAACGATGGGGCTGACCGCTGTCATGTCGTCAGGTTACACGTATCCCGAAGTTCGGACCACCGAACATTTGCGGCGATCCGGTCACGAACGACGCCGGGAACACATCCGCGGGCCTCGAGTGTTATGCCGGGCATGCCACTCACCGGAGAATACGCACCCAGCTCGTCCGACTGGTCCCGCGAGCAGGCCGAGAAGTACGAGGCCTCCAACGGAACACAAGCCAACACCCTGCTCGACCGGGGAATTCCGATCATCCTGGTCACCAGTGTCGGCGCCAAGACCGGCAAACTGCGCAAGACTCCGCTGATGCGCGTCGAGCACAACGGCGAGTACGCGGCGGTCGCTTCCCTCGGCGGCGCCCCGAAGCATCCCGTCTGGTACTACAACCTCAAGGCCAATCCGACCGTCGAACTGCGCGACGGCGATGTGGTCAAGGACTACACCGCGCGCGAGGTGACCGGCGAGGAGAAGGCCGTGTGGTGGGAGCGCGCGGTCGAGGCCTACCCGGACTACGCCGACTATCAGAAGAAGACCGACCGCGAGATCCCGGTCTTCGTCCTGACCCCGAAGTCCTGATTCACCGGTCCGCGATCACCGCTGCGACGCCTGGCCCTCGGTCCGGGCGTCGCCGGTTTCCGGGCGTACCGGACCGCTGGGGAAACTGCCGCGCGCCGCACCTACCGCGACCGATAGCATGTTCGGGTGTCTGAACCGCTGGATGTCGTAGAGAAAGTATCCACTCCGCTGCCCGAACTGAGCGCGGACGAGATCGACGCGGCCGCCAAGCGAATTTCCGACATCGTCGAGCCGACCCCGCTCCAGCGAATCGAGCGGTTGTCGGCGGCCACCGGCGCGAACGTCTACCTCAAGCGTGAGGACCTCACCGCGGTCCGCTCCTACAAGCTGCGCGGGGCCTACAACCTGATCGTGCAACTCGATGCCGGCGAACGCGCGGCCGGCGTCGTCACCGCCAGCGCCGGCAATCACGCCCAGGGTGTGGCCTTCGCCTGCCGCGCGATGGGGATCCAGGGCCGCATCTACGTGCCGACCACCACACCCAAGCAGAAACGCGACCGCATCCGCGCCCACGGCGGCGAATTCGTGGAGTTGATCGCCGTCGGCGACACCTTCGACGCGGCGGCCGCGGCGGCTGCCGACGACGTCGCCCGCACCGGCGCCAC
This sequence comes from Nocardia sp. MDA0666, assembly GCF_003023875.1. Lineage (NCBI taxonomy): Bacteria > Bacillati > Actinomycetota > Actinomycetes > Mycobacteriales > Nocardiaceae > Nocardia > Nocardia sp. MDA0666. The sequence continues at coordinate 212,481 of NZ_PYHT01000009.1, read as the reverse complement.
CATGGTCCCGCCGTTCGACGACGCCCGCACCGCGGCCGGACAGGGCACCGTGGCGGTGGAGATCCTCGAACAGCTGCCGACCGCCCCCGATCTGGTGATCATCCCCGTCGGCGGCGGCGGTTGCCTGGCCGGTATCGGCACCTATCTGCGCGACCGTTCGCATACCACCGCCATCCTGGGCGTCGAACCGGCGGGCGCGGCCTCGATGACGGCCGCGCTCATCGCGGGCGGCCCGGTCACGCTGCCGCAGATCGATCCGTTCGTCGACGGCGCCGCCGTGCGGCGGGTGGGCGAGCTGCCCTATGCCACGGTGTCGAAGTTCGGTGGGCGCGTGGTGTCACATGCGTCGCTGCCGCTGCTCATCGGCACCGAATCCCCCCGGGGCGCAGGCTCTTTCCGGATGATGCAGGTCGACGAGGGCGCCATCTGCACCGCCATGCTCGAGCTGTATCAGAACGAGGGTGTGATCGCCGAACCGGCGGGTGCGCTGGCGGTGGCCGCGCTGGCCGAGATCGACATCGAGCCGGGGTCGACAGTGGTGTGCCTGCTGTCGGGCGGCAACAACGACATCTCGCGCTACGGCGAGATCATCGAACGCTCGCTGGTGCACCGGGGCCTCAAACACTATTTCCTGGTGAACTTCCCGCAGGAACCCGGTGCGCTGCGCCGCTTCCTCGACGAGGTGCTCGGCCCCGACGACGACATCACCCTGTTCGAATACGTCAAGCGCAACAACCGGGAGACCGGGGCCGCGCTGGTCGGCATCGAACTGGGCGCGCCCTCCGGCTTGGCGGCACTGCTGGCGCGTATGGACGATTCGCCGATCCAATGCCAGCAGCTGGATCCGGACTCCCCCACCTACCAGTACCTCACCTGATCTCTCCCGTCGAACTGCCCTGTGCCGCGGAATATCCTGCGGCACAGGGCAGTTCGACGTTCAGCGTCCGATCACGCGGCGCGGCGCTGCGACGTGCGGCGGCCGTCGCGCATGGCCCGGGCACCGCGCATCACCAGCGGCAGCACCCAGGCCGCGGCCAGCTGATCCCAGACGAACGACTGGGGCGTGAACCGGTTGTGCACGAAGCCGACCGACAGACCCAGGCGCGGTTCCGCCCAGCCGAACGACCCGGCCAGCCCGATATGGCCGAACCCGGAGGAAGCCCCCGGGATCGGGAACGTGTGATACCCCAGATGCCACATCATCGGGAAGTAGAACAGGGCGTGATCGAGCCGGTGGGTCTGCACGCGCCGGATATGGCGCATGGTCTGCGCCGACAGATACCGGCGACCGGCGATCATGCCGTCGTCGGCGAGCACACCGTAGACCGAGGCCAGCGCGCCCGCGGTGAACACGCCGTTTCCGGCGGGCATTTCGGTCGCGAGGATGGACGGCTCGTCACCGTCGAAGAGGGCATGCACGCCCGGCAGGAACAGCGCACGCGTCGCGGCGCCGGCCGGCCCCGGAAAACGCCCGGCCTGCCCGAGGAGCAGAGCGCCGAGTGCAGTGCCGGCCACGGCCAGCCGGGAACCGGCGAGCGCGGCGACGGCGGTGTTCGAGTCGGGCGTCGGGCGCCCGAGATGCAGGCCGTCGATGCCCAGCGGCTCGGAGACTTCGGTACGGAACAGCTCGCGCATACTCGTACCGGTGACCGCGCGCGCCAGTCCCGCCAGCAGCCATCCGTAGGTGAGAGCGTGGTAGGCCGGAACCCCCAGCAACCGGTCCGGCGCGGCGGCGGCCAGGCGGTGTTCCATGAGTTCGTGGTCGAGCACCTCGTCCAGTCCGCCGGCGACACGCGGCAGCGAGGACAGTCCGGCACAGTGAGTGAGCAACTGCGCCACCGTGATTCGCGATTTGCCCGCCGCGCCGAATTCCGGCCAGTATTCGGCCACCGGAGCGGAGTAGTCGATCAGGCCGCGATCGGCCAGGCGATGGATGACGGTGGAGGCGATACCCTTGGTCGCGGAGAACGCGACGCTGCCCGTCTCGCGGGTCCAGGGCGTGGTGAGATCGGAGTAGCCGGTCCACACATCGACCACCGGCTCACCGTGCCGAAGCACGGTCAGACCGCCTCCAGCTCCGGCACGGCCCCCGACAATCCGTGCGAAATTGCGCACCAAGGGTTCGAACTCGACCGCGGCCGAGCCACGCACACCTGCGGGCAGAGCCGCAGAACCTGCGGGTAAAGCGTCGTTGCTCACAAAGCCTACGGTACGGGCGTACCGTTGTGCGGGCAACGGCGTTGTCCGCACGGTGACACCCCCGAGACCGGTTCGACGCGGACCGCACACGGCGCGGATCCGGCCTGTGACCTCCCCGGCCGCTTCGGCATCCCTGTCGTGACCTGCCGAAACAGCCCTGCGCCCACGACGGTGTGTCATGGTTGAGACATGCGATCGTCGCGGTCTGAGAGCTCCGATCTGCCGGGATCCCGCAGCGGGGCAGGGACACCGCCGACATCGCGGCGGCATCGGAACCTGATCGCGGTGGTCGCCACGCTGCTCGCCGTGGCCCTCGTGGCGGCCTGTTCGAGCTCCGACAAGGTGACCGCGACGCCGCGCCCCGCACCGGTGACCGGCGACTGGAACGGGGTGCTGCCGCTGCCGAATCAGCAGCTGCCGATCGGGGTGAGTTTCACCGAAGACGGTGGGAGCGTGATGGTTCCGGCACAGGGCATCTTCGATCTGCCCCTCGAACAGGTCGATATCGCGCCGGATGCGATCGCCTTCACGATCCCCGGACTGCCGGGCGATCCACACTTCAACGGCCGCTACGACCGTCGCACCGATGTCGTCACCGGCACCTTCACCCAATCCGGTCACGATCTGGCGCTCACCCTGCACCGCGGGAAAGCGCCGGCCCCGCCGCGCCCGCAGGAGCCCCGTCCGCCCTGGCCGTACCTCTCCGAGGACATCGGCTACCGCAGCAGCGACGGCACCCACATCGCCGGGACGCTCACCCGGCCGCGAGGTCCGGGACCGTATCCGGCGGTCGTCCTGGTCTCCGGCAGCGGGCCCCAGGACCGCAACGAGGAGATCGCCGGGCACAAACCGTTCCTGCTGCTCGCCGATACGCTCACGCGCGCCGGATACGCCGTCCTGCGCACCGACGATCGAGGCGTGGGCGGCACCGGCGGACAGCTCGACACCTGCAGCTACACCGACCTCACCGACGACATCATGGCCGGGCTGGGCTATCTGCGCAGCCGTCCCGATATCGACGGCAACCACATCGGCCTGCTCGGCCACAGCGAGGGCGGCTATCTGGCACCGCTGGCCGCCACCCGCCCCGACAGCCGGCTCGCCTTCGTGATCATGATGGCCGGGCCCGCGGTGTCGGGCTCGGAGGTGCTGCTCGCACAGAACCAGCTGCTGCTGCGCAGCGAGCACGCCGACGCCGACGCCATCCGCAAACAGGTCGGCTACATCACCACGCTGACGACGTTGATCCGCGCCGGTGACGACGAGCAGGTCCGCCGCTTCGCCACCGAACACAACGACTCGCTGCCGCCGGAGCAGCGACAGCCACAATCGGCGCTCGATCAGCTGACCACGCCGTACTTCCGAGCGCTGGTCGACTACGACCCGGCACCTGCCCTGCAGGCGCTGCGCATTCCGGTGCTGGCCTTCTACGGAACCAAGGACATGCAGGTTCCCGCCGCCCAGAGCGCCCCTGCCGCCCGGGCGAACCTGGCGGGCAACCCGAATGCCGACGTCCACGTCTTCGACGGACTCAACCATCTGATGCAGCCGGCCGACACCGGCAGCCCGAAGGAATACCCGACCATCGAAACGACGATCGCGCCCGAGGTGCTGAACTACATCACCACGTGGCTCGGCAAATACGTCACACCGGTGCCGTGACGGGTCGCGTGGACGCTCAGACGAGGTGGAGATACGTGTCGCCGCTGAACACCGTGCGGTAGATGTCCCAGCCGCCACTGATCTTCTTCCCACCTTCACCGTGTTCCCATGTGGCAGTACCGTCCCGCCAGCCGTCGTGGCGATACCAGTGCAGATCACCGTTCGGCTTGATGCCGTAGATCGCGCCGTCGTAGCCGGCGAACACCGTGTCGTAGATGTCCCAGCCACCACTGATCTTGATCCCGCCGGCACCGGCCGTCCACCTGGCAGTACCGTCCACCCAGCCGTCGTGGCGATACCAGTGCAGATCACCGTTGGGCTTGATGCCATAGATGACGCCGAGGTAGCTGCCGAACACCGTGTCGTAGATGTCCCAGCCACCACTGACCCTGTTACCGCCCGCACCGGCGGTCCACCTGGCAGTACCGTCCACCCAGCCGTCGTGGCGATACCACCGCAGATCACCGTTCGGCTCGAGGCCGTAGATCACGCCGCGACCGATGCTGAATACCGTGCGGTAGATGCCCCAGCCGCCACTGATTCTGTTGCCACCCGCACCGGCGGTCCAGTATGCGCCGCCGTCCTGCCACCCGTCGTGGCGATACCATTGCAGATCACCGTCGGGTTTGACGGCGTAGATCACGCCGCTGTCGCGGCCGCTGAACACCGTGGGGTAGATGTTCCAGCCGCCACTGATCTTCTTCCCGCCCTCACCTGCCGTCCAATAGGCGCCGCCGCTCTGGACGCCGTCGTGGCGGTACCATTGCAGATCGCCATCCGGCTTGATTCCGTACAACGCAGTGCCGACAACCGTGGTCATTTCCGTTCCTACCTTTCTCTGTCACGAGTGAGATTGCTGTCGTCATGTCGACGACGTTGCGGCTGCCCGGCCAACCTTCGGCGATAATTTCAGGACGCCGGGCCGCGAACACCCGTAGTCGACTACTCGTTTTCGGGACATAGCCGACAAATTGCGGCCGTCGGCATACGTCACCCCCGGTGCCCCGGCGGGTAGCGGCGCGCAGAGCGACTTGACACAGTGAGGGGGTGGGAATCTACAGCGAGCGGGTGCTGCCGCGGTTGATCGATCGGGTGTGCGGAGTGGCGGCCAACGAGCGGTTGCGCCGCCGGGTGTGCGCCGGGTTGCGCGGCCGGGTGGTGGAGATCGGCTTCGGCTCGGGACGCAACGTGCCGTTCTATCCGGCCGGGGTGAGTCGTGTCAGCGCCGTGGAACCCGCGGATCTGGGGTGGCGGCTGGCGGCTGACCGGGTCGCGGACGCGCCGGTGCCGGTGGAGCGGGCCGGGCTGGACGGACAGGCATTGCCGTTCGCGGACAACAGTTTCGACTGCGCGCTGTCGACGTGGACGCTGTGCACGATTCCGGATGTCGCCGTCGCGCTGCGGGAGGTGCGGCGAGTGCTGGTGCCCGGCGCCACTTTCCATTTCGTCGAGCACGGTCTGGCACCGGATCCGAACGTGCGCAGCTGGCAGCATCGGCTGGATCCGATCCAGCAGGTGATCGCGGGTGGCTGCCACCTGAACCGCGATATTCGCGGATTACTGGAGGAGGCCGGCTTCGAGATCATCGAGCTGGATCGGTTCTACGATTCCCCGGCACCGAAGACGTTCGCCGCACTGTCGCTGGGTATCGCCGTCTCGCCCTGACAATGCGATATCGGAAAGAGCCGGCGGCCGAAGCGAATTCGGCCGCCGGTGACGCACTACCGGTCTTCGCCGGTCGCCGCGGGCCAACCGCCGTACGGTACGGTCAGCAATTCCATATAGTGACCGCTGGGGTCGAGGAAATAGATTCCGCGACCGCCGTCGTTGTGGTTGATCTCGCCTTCCCGGCTCTGCTGCGGATCGGCCCAGAACGGCAGCCCGCGTTCCCGGATCTTCGCGTAGGCCGCGTCGAATTCGGGTTCGGAGACCAGCAGGGCGTAATGCTGCGGCTGAATCTCGGTGATATGCGGCGGGACTCGGGCGAAGTCGAAGGTGACGCCGTTGTGCACGGTGACCGGTATGAACGGACCCCACGGCGTTCCCACACTCAACCCCAGAATATCGGCCCAGAATTGCGCCGATTCCCGATTGTCACGACAGCCGACAATGGTGTGGTTGAACTGGATGGACAGGATTTCTCCTCTGATAGTGACGATCCCGACCCCGGACCGGTACTCGTCGGCCTACGGGAGCATCGCCACGAATCCGACATTAACCCAGCGCGTCCCGCCGTGCCAAGCGCCGGGATCGCCGCAGCGCGTCCCCGGTGAAGACCGCCAGAGCCGTCCAGATCAGCCCGAATCCGATCCAGCGCGAAGCCGGCATCGGTTCGTGGCCCACCAGCACACCCCACGCCAATTGCAGTGCGGGAGTGAGATATTGCAGAATCCCCATGGTCGACAGCGGCACCCGCGACGCCGCGAAGGCGAACAGCAACAGCGGAATCAGCGTCACCGGTCCGGTGGCGACCATCAGAGCGGTGTGGCCGGCGCCGTGCCCGAACTCGGCGTCCCCGCGCACGCCCAGCGCGATGACGACCGCCAGCGCGAACGGCGCGGACACGACGCCCTCGGCGGCGACGCTGCGCATCGGGTCGAGCCGGATCACCTTCTTCACCAGACCGTAGGTGGCGAACGAACAGGCCAGGACGAGCGCGATGATCGGCGGCTTGCCGTAGTCGACGGTCAGCACGACCACCGCGGCCCCGCCGAGCCCGAGCGCCACCCACTGCGGCCACACCAGCCGCTCCCGGAACAACACCACGCCGAACAGGACGGTGACCAGCGGGTTGATGAAATAGCCGAGCGCGCATTCCACCACGTGCCCCGAGGTCACGCCGTAGACGTAGGTGCCCCAGTTGATCGAGATCGCCGCCGCGGCGACCGCCGCCAAGCGCCACGTGCGGCCGTCGATCGCCCCCAGTTCGCGCAACCGCCCGGCCGCCAGCAGCAACGCCAGCACCACGACCAGGGTCCACAGAATCCGCTGCGCCAGGATCTCCACCGGCCCCGCGAAGTCGAGCAATCCGAAGAAGGCGGGAAACATTCCCCAGATCAGATACGCCCCGGCGCCGACCGCCACCCCGCCACCGGTGAGCGACCGCCCGAGCCGCCGCGCCGAGCCGACCGCGCCGGACATCTCCTCCATACTGCTCACCGCTCCACGCACCCGCACGAGCGGCACGCTACTTCCGTCCGGCAACATCTGTCGAGCAAGTTTTCCGACAGCGCTCGCGTCAGTGCGGAAGGGACAGGGTCTGCTCGTGCGGCAGCCGGACCACGCCGTCGAGGTAGCGGTGGCAGCGGCCGGTCAGCAGCACCCGGGAGCCGCTCACCGTGCACCGCAGGCGGCCGGTGCGGGCGGACAACTGGCGGGCCGACAATTCGCTGCGGCCGAGATCGCGGGCCCACAGCGGTGCCAGCTGGGCATGCGCCGAGCCGGTGACCGGGTCCTCGTCGACGCCGACGCCGGGGGCGAAGAAGCGGGAGACGAAATCGCAGCGGTCGCCGGGCGCGGTGAGGATCACGCCGCGCCGCAGCGCCGGGAAGGCGGCGAAACGGGGGCGAGCCTGGCGCACTTCGGCTTCGGTGGCGACCACGACCACCTCGTCCTGGCCGGTCAGCACCCGCACCGGCCGCACCCCGAGCGCCGCGATCAGATCCGGATCCGGGACGGTGTCCACCGATTCCACCAGCGGCAGGTCGAGCTCGAGCTCCGCGCCGTCGCGTTCGACGCCGAGCCAGCCGCTGCGGGTGAAGAAGTGCAGCCGGTCCGCGGTGGGATGCATATCGTCGAAGATCTGCGCCGCGGTGGCGAGGGTCGCGTGCCCGCACAGGTCGACCTCGGTGGCCGGAGTGAACCAGCGCAGCCAGAACGCCGGGCCGTCACCGGGCGGCAAACCGGCCTCCACCGGCAGCGCCGAGGTGTAGAAGGCCGTCTCGGACAGCCGGTTCTCCTCGGCCAGCCGCTGCAGCAGCTCGTCGGGCAACCAGCCCAGCAGCGGCATCACCGCCGCCGGATTACCCGTGAAGGGCGCATCCGCGAACGCATCGATCTGATGCAGCAGGACCTCCATACTGCCGAAGGTACCCGCGTTGCGAATCGATGCGTGGCACAAGGACGTTCACGGCGCGCCATACCATGTGACCAGTTGACGCGCCGTCGCGGCTCAGTCCTTGTGCCCCAGGGGCTTACGGCCCGGTGAATCCGGGAACAGGTGCCGCTGTTCGCCGGTCACCATCGCGGTGATCCACCACGCCACCTCCACCAGCACGATGCCGACGGCGCCGCAGGCGAATGCCACCCCGGTCAGCTCCGCGTTCGACGGGTCGAGTTTGAAGAAGTGGCGGGTGAACGGCACCGTGAACAGGATCAGATAGCCCGCGACCGAACCGGCGATGAGCAGGATCTTCCACCAGTTCCACGGCCGCGCCACGATCGCCAGCACCCACACCGCGATCACCAGCAGCGTGATCAGCGCCGTCGTGCCGATCTGCACCTCACGTGCCTCGGTCGGCAGGCTCTGGTCCGCACTCCAGTAGGCGATCAGGTAGGCGATGAAGGTCATCACCCCGATCACCGTGCCGGAGGGTATCGCCAGCCGCAGCACGCGCGGCACGAAACCCGTTCGCGCCCTTTCGTTGTTGGGGGCCAGCGAGAGGATGAAGGCCGGGATGCCGATGGTGAACCAGGCGGCGATGGTGACGTGGCGCGGCAGGAACGGATACGACAGCGGGGCGTAATCGAAGATCTGCGATCCGATGCCGGCCACGCCGACCAGGAAGGCCAGCAGGACCGAGTACACGGTCTTGGTGAGGAACAGGTTCGAGACGCGCTCGATATTGCCGATCACCCGCCGGCCCTCCCCCACCACGTACGGCAGGGTGGCGAAACGGTTGTCCAGCAACACGATCTGCGCGACCGCGCGGGTGGCCGGACTACCCGAACCCATCGCGACACCGATATCGGCGTCCTTGAGCGCCAGCACGTCGTTGACGCCGTCGCCGGTCATCGCGACGGTGTGCCCGCGCGACTGCAACGCCCCCACCATGGCCCGCTTCTGATCCGGGCGGACGCGGCCGAAGGTGGTTTCGCGGTCCAGCACATCGGCCAATTCGCCCTGGGCGGTGGGCAATCGGCGCGCGTCGACGGCATGGTCACCGCCGGGCAGGCCGAGCGAGGACGCCACCGCACCCACCGACACCGCGTTGTCGCCGGAGATCACCTTGATCGAGACATCCTGGCCGGCAAAGTAATCCAGTGTCTCGCGCGCATCCGGGCGCACCTTCTGTTCCAGCACCACCAGCGCCTGCGGCGTCACCGTGCCCGGCGCGTCCGGATCGTCGACGGGCCGGTCCGAGGAGGCCAGCAGCAGCACCCGCAGACCCTGCGCGCCGATGTCCTGCGCGGTGGCGGCGATGCCGGAATCGGGATCGAGCAGCACGTCCGGTGCGCCGAGCAGCCAGTTGCCGTGCTCGCCGTAGGAGAGGCCGCTCCACTTCTTGGCCGAACTGAACGGCGCGACCGCGGTGGACGACCAGCCCGGATCCTCCGTCATGGCCTCGGCGATGGCGAGCACGCTGGCGTTGGGACGCGGATCGTCGTGGGCGAGCGCGGCCAGCACCGAGCGCAACCGCTGTTCGGGAACATCGCCGACCACCCGAAGCTCCGACAGCCGCATCCCGTTCTCGGTGAGGGTGCCGGTCTTGTCCGCGCACACCACGTCGACCCGGGCCAGGCCCTCGATCGCGGGCAACTCCTGGACCAGGCATTTGCGCTGACCCAGCCGCACGACGCCGACCGCGAACGCGATCGAGGTCATCAGTACCAGGCCCTCCGGCACCATCGGGACGAGCGCGGCGACCATACCGTTGAGCGCGTGCCGCCAGCTCTGGTGGCTGGAGAACAGCTGGTTGTAGATGGTGACCAACCCCGCCGGAATCAGCAGGTAGGTGATCACCTTGAGGATGGTGTCGATACCGCTGCGCAGTTCCGAGTCGACCAGGGTGAATTTCGACGCCTCGTCGGCCAGTTGCGCCGCGTAGGCATCCTTGCCGACCTTGGTGGCCCGGTAGGCGCCCGATCCGGCGACCACGTAACTACCGGACATCACCTTCGCGCCGACCGTCTTGTCGATCGGATCGGCCTCACCGGTGAGCAGGGATTCGTCGACCTCGAGCAGTTCGCATTCGACGACCTCGCCGTCGACCACGATCTGGTCACCGGGACCCAGTTCGATCAGATCGTCGAGCACCACATCCTTCGGGCCGACCTCGGTGGCGGCGCCGTCGCGGCGCACCACCGGCTTGGCCTGGCCGACGATGGCGAGTTTGTCCAGGGTCTGCTTGGCGCGCAGCTCCTGCACGATGCCGACCACGCTGTTGGCCACGATCAGCAGGCCGAACATGCCGTCGATGATCGATCCGGTGGCCAGGACCAGCACGAACAGGACGCCGAGGATGGCGTTGATCCGGGTGAACACATTGGCCCGGACGATGTCGGCAACCGATCGGCTCGCCCGATCCGGCACGTCGTTGGTCTGCCCGTCACGAACGCGCTGTGCGACCTCGGCCGCGGTCAGACCCGGTGCGCGCGCTTGCTGCTCGGTGATCGACATGTCCGACAGCCTAGAGCGTTTCCGGCGAATCGGACGGCACCGGTCCCGGGCCCCGAGACGGGCAACCATCCGGCATCCGGCGGGCGCGGTGCGCGGTTCAGCGATCGACGATGCGGCGGGTCAGCGCGACCAGATCGTCACCGCGCAGCCGCGGATATCCGTGCAGCAGCGCGACCCACTGCGGCGGGATCGCCGAGGCGCCCCAGCGGGCGCCCAGTAATCCGCCCGCGATGGCGGCGGTGGTATCGGTATCGCCGCCCGCGCGCACGGCCGCTTCGAGCGCGGCCGGCAGGGATTCGGTATGGGTGATCGCCCACCACGCCGTCTGCAGCGCGTGCACCACCCAGCCGTTCTTCGGAAAGTCCGCAGGAGTGCCGGATTCGGCCTCGTCCAGCAGCGCGGCCCAGAAATCGGCGTCCACGAAGGCCAGGCCGCCGCGCACGCCGTCGTAGTCGCCGTAGAGCACGGCATGCCGGATCGCCCACGTCCACAACACGCACGCCTCGCCGGCCCGCACATCGCTGTGGGTGAGTTCGCTCACCGCCCGGGCGGCGCGGGCGCAGTTGTCCGGATCGTCGAGATAGCACAGGGCCACCGGCGCGGTGCGCATCAGCGATCCGTTGCCGCCGGTGAGCCCGTCGAGTTCGAAGGAGCGGCGGCGCATATCGGCCGCGTCCGCACTGCGCCACTGCAGCACCTGACTGGTCTGATAGCCGACGTCCTTGGGGCGGCTGTCCCACCAGCGCACGAACTGGCGGGCGACGGCGTCCAAACCCGCCGGGTGGTGCAGCGCACCGTGTTCGGCCGCCGCGAGCGAGACACCCACCGCCATCGCGGTGTCGTCGGTCCACTCCCCCGGCTCCCACCGCAGTGAACCGCCGCCGCGCATCTCGATCACCGAATCCGCTGCCGGATGGGTGAATTCGTAGCCGGCGCCCAGTGCGTCACCGGCGGCGGTCCCCAGCAGCACCCCCTGCGCCCTGTCCCGCAGCCCCGCGTCTCGATCCACCGGCACATCCTCTCCCCTCGCCTGCCTCGATTATGCCCGGTGGCACCGACAGGGCCGGTCCCGATTCAGTGGTCGGGGATCGGGCCGTCGTCCGGTCCCGGCGCCACGACCTCGACGTGTTCGGGCAGGAGCGGTAAGACCGCGAACGCACCCGCGGAGGCATCCGGCGGCAGCGCCTGCACACTGCGAATCTCGTTGCGGGAGGCCAGACCTCGCAACTGGGCGAGGGTGCCGCGGACCACCAGATTCACCGCGCAGGCGCAGCCGGAGTGCAGGCGCGCGGCCAGCACCGCCGCGAGGCGCCGGGTGCGGTCGTCGTCGGCCCGCACGTGATCCATCGCGCCCGCGGCCGTCGCCTGCGCGGCCCGCAGCGCGTCGGTCCCGGCCGGAACCGGCACCGTGATCACCGGGGTGTACACGCGGTCGATCGGAACGTGGTAGAGGACCTGCGAAATACGCAGTCCCGCGCCGATGTCGACGACGGCGTCGGTGGTCAGCGCGGTGCTCGCGGTCGCCAGGGCCCAGCGGGGCGCGGTATCCGCGCCGGACAGCGACTCGTGCGCGCGCTCGAGATAGCCGGCGACGCGTTCGCCGGAGTCCGGCCCGAGCCGGTCGGTGCCGAGGATCGACACTCGCGGCGGCCGCGCCCAGCCCAACGCGACCACGGCGATCAACAGCACCACCACGACCATGAAACCGGCTGCGGCGCGCCACTTCTCACTCACCGGCCACATCCGTCACACCGTGCGCAGCACATCCAGGGCATGCTCCAGATCGTCGGGATAGTCGCTGGTGATCTCGATCCAGCGGCCGTCGGCGGGATGGGCGAAGCCGAGACTGCGCGCATGCAACCACTGCCGCTGCAGACCCAGCCGCTCGGCCAGCCGCGGATCGGCGCCGTAGGTGAGATCACCGCAGCAGGGGTGGCGGATCGCGGAGAAATGCACGCGGATCTGATGGGTGCGCCCGGTTTCCAAGTGGATGTCGAGCAGGCTCGCGGCCTGGAACGCCTCGACGGTGTCGTAATGGGTGACACTGGGCCGGCCGTCGGCGGTGACCGCGAACTTCCAGTCGTTACCGCGGGCTCGCCCGATCGGGGCGTCGATGGTGCCGCTGGACGGATCCGGATGTCCCTGCACCAGCGCGTGATACCGCTTGTCGACCGTGCGCTGTTTGAAGGCCCGCTTCAACACCGTGTAGGCGTGCTCGGACTGCGCCACGACCATGACCCCGGAGGTGCCGACGTCGAGCCGGTGCACGATGCCCTGGCGTTCGTGTGCGCCGGAGGTGGAGATGCGGTAGCCCATCGCGGCCAGCCCGCCCACCACGGTGGGACCCGACCAGCCGACTCCGGTGTGCGCGGCGACGCCGACCGGTTTGTCGACCGCGACGATGTCGTCGTCGGCGTAGAGGATCTTCATGCCCTCGACCTGCGTGGCCTCGACGGTGAGTTCTCGTTTCGGTTCGGGGAACTCCACTTCCAGCCAGGCTCCGGCCACGAGCCGATCGGACTTCCCGGCCGCGGTGCCGTCGATCTGCACCGAACCGTCCTCGGCCAATGCGGCGACCGCGGTCCGCGACAGGCCCAGCAGCCGCGAGAGTCCGGCGTCGACCCGCATGCCGTCCAGACCGTCGGGGATAGGCATGGCTCGTGTCTCTCTCATTCGCCCGCCTTCCCGTCATCGTCGTGGCCGGCGCGGGTGCCGTCGGGTTCGAAACCGAACACCGTCAGCACCACCAGCAGAATCGCGCCGCACACGATCGAGGAATCGGCGACGTTGAACACCGGCCACCATTTGGTGACGGCGATGAAGTCGATCACATGCCCCTGCAGCGGGCCGGGCGAACGGAACAGCCGGTCCACCAGATTGCCCAGCGCACCACCGAGAACCAGGCCGAGTCCGATCGCCCAGCTCAGCGAGCGCAGGGTGCGGCCGATACGGATCACCCCGATCACGACGGCGACCGCGATCAGGGTCAGCAGCCAGGTCATGCCCGTGGCCATCGAGAACGCCGCGCCGGAATTGCGGATCAGGGTCAACCGCACCACGTCGCCGATGATCGAAATCGGTTCGCCGGGCGTCATCTTCGCCACCACCAGGGCCTTGGTGCCCAGATCCACGGCCAGCACGACGGCCGCGATCAGCAGCAGCCACGGCAGGCGGCGCGGGAAGGCCGCCGGGGCGCCGGACATCCGCGCGGCCGCCGAATCCGCACCGGTTCCAGCGGCGCTCGCGGTCGCGTCTCTGCCGCTGCGGTCCGACGCGGGCCCCTCCTGAGCTGCCGAGTCCGAGCCGCCCGCTGCCGGAGCGGAACCCGCGCCGTTGTCGCGCGCGCCGGATTCGTCGTCGCGATCGGCGCCCCGATCCACCGCGGACTCGCGCGGGGGTTCGTCGGGATCGTCGAGGTGCTGCTCACGCGGCCGGTCCGTATTCACAGCTAGCCATCATTCCTTATCACGTCACCACCGGTTCGCGGTGCCGTCACCCGGCACGTGGCCGGGCCGGAGTCAAAGCTGTTTTTCAGGAACCGGTCGTACCCTGATCGGCGTGACGGTGTTGTCTTCCCACTCCTGCGCCTCGGTAACCGGTCTGCGCCCCGCGGGTGCGTCCGGCCGGGGCCCGAATCCGCGTGCGGCGCGCTCGGGAGTGCTGTTGATGGTACTGGCGGTGACCCTGTCCGCGCTCGGCGTCGGTTGCAGCGACGGGACCGAGGCCACCAGCGACGCCGAGGTGGAGCCGTCGGGTTTCGGCAAGGAGGTCACCCTGCCGATCTCCGCCGCGGTCGCCACCCTGGTCACTCCGGGCGAGGAACCGCACTCTCAGCTGCGCCCGGCCGTCCGGCCCGGCACGTCCCAGCAGGTGACCCTGCGCACCGACCACCACTTGGAGCAGCAGATTTATGATGGGCTCCCCAACGACTTCTCGTCACCAACCATCGAGATCCCGCTCACGGCGCATGCAGGGCGCGACGGTGTCGACCTGACCGTAGGCACAGCCACCTCGCCCGATCCCACACTGGCAGAGCAATTACTCCATGCCGACGGCTCACATGTTGGATTTGTGATGAGCGATGCCGGCGCGATCACCAGGCTCAGTTTGACAACGACACCCGACACTCCCGAGGCCGCCCGGGCGGCCCTGGAGCGCGCATTGGTCCAGGTCGTGTACCACTCCCTGACTTTTCCTGCCGAACCGGTCGGACCGCACGCGGTGTGGACGGTGCACCAGCAGGTGGTGGGAGACCTCCAGCCCAACGAAGCCAATCAAGTGACGACGGCGACACTTACCAGGCGCGAAGGAAACGTGCTGACTATCGCGCTGGATATCACGCAGACACCGAAATCGACTGAGTGGCAGTTGCCCAACAACACAGGCTCGCTGGACATCGTCAACTACGTGATGCGCGGGACGGGCACAATCGTGGTCGACCTCGGCCTTCCCTTGCCGGTTGCCGGTTCGGTGACCATCGACGGCGGTCTGGTTTACCGGGAATCGCACAGCGGTGGACTGCTCCGACAGGACATCAGTACCCGGGTTCAGTGGGGCGGATGAGGCGTACATACTGGGTGCTCCCGCTGGTGTGCCTGTCAGCATGCGCGTCCTCGCACACTGAGGCGACGTCGAATCTCGGTCCTGTGGTCGACCCGCCTCGGGTAACCGCACCGCCCGTCACCGATTCTGCAGAGTTGCAGGCGAAGTTACTCGGCCCCGCAGACCTGCCAGCGGGCTTCACACACCTCGAGGACGGCTCCGGTAGCAATGGAGCGACGACTCCTGATCTTTCCCGAACGGACCCGGCCCAGTGCTCGAATGTCCTACGGCCGGTGGGGGACCAGTTCTCCGGCGCCATCTCGCGAGCGACGACGAGTTACTCGGATCCGAACTTCGCCAGCATCGATATCGACGCCGCAAGCTACGCCGACGATGGTGCGGCGCAAGCTTTCTCGTCGATCCAACAACTCCTCCGGCAGTGCACCGAGTATTCCGGCACCGACGCGGATCGGAACTCGCTGAACTATCGGATCGACAAATTCCAGCAGCCCCCCATCGGTGATGTGTCTGCCGCATTCGAAGTCTGCACCAGCAGTCAAGGTATGTCACTGTACTCGGCGGCGACTTTGATCATGGTGGGTAGCAGCGTCGTGCAGATCGCCGAATCTGCACCACAACCGATCGATCCCAGCGCGTTCCATGACCTGGCCGAAAGACAGGTTCATCGCTTCAAAGGCATCCAAGGCCCGTGACCTTGCTGTCGTAATTCATGACTGCGGTAGAGCTGGTACTCGCTCGCTCCGTACGAGTGAGCGAGTACCAGCGAAACGGTCCCTATCGGCAAAGATCCGGATTGACAAACCCGCCGCGATGCGGCGCCTCTGTTTGAGCCTTGTTCTTTGCGTCTTGCACAGCCTCCGCCGGGGTCCGACCATGACCAGTAGCGGTCAGGGCACCCGCGGGACTGCCGTCGTTCAAGAATACCGGGCATGTGACGGAGACCTCGACGTCTGCTGACGCTGTTCCCACCCCAATGCTTCCCAGGATGCCGACAGCAAGAGCTCCGGTGAGCCCCACGATGCGGGCGGCGCGTCCGAGCACCGTGGTGTTGGCATTAACAGCAACCATGGATCATTCTCCCCTAACAGATCATTTTCTCACCGGTGATGCTGCCGCCGATCGCGATCAACCACCTTCACGGTGACGACGGCGACGCCAACATCGTTACGGCGCAGGCCTTTCTGTTCCTGCGGTCTGTTAGACGCACCGGATGCTGAAGCGGTTCCCTGGTCCGCCTCAGCCCCAGGCGGTGTTGATGTGGCCCGGATTCCACATGCCGCCGTGGGTCTCCCGGGTCACCGTGGGCACCGCGGCGGTCGCGGACGTGTCGCGCGGGGTCAGCCGCTGCAGTTCACCCCAGTCCCGGCGCCAGTCGTCCTTCAGATAGGTGGCCAGAGTTTGCGAGCTCAGCAACTGCTGGCTCCAGCCCAGCGGGCCGCCACCGTCGTGGCTCTCCCACAGTGTGGTGTCGTGTGCGGCGGTGCGGTCGGGCAGGATGCGCCAGTGCGGAACCTGCGCGATCCCGTCGCGGTGGTCGTAGGGCCGCTGGCACGGGAACTGCAGTCCGACCGCCCAGTCCAGCAGTACCGGACTGTGCGAGCCCACCATGTCCTGCAGGGTCGTGGTGCGCGGGACACGTGGCGGTGTCAGCGCCAGCCACTGGTTGGGATCGCGGCTGCTGTCCTGGGCGACGATACGGATCACATCGGCCTGCGGCGGGATCTGACCGAACGGCACCCGCAGGTTGCGCCACGACGGCGTCGGCCCGATATCAACGGGGATCACCGAGCCCAGCGGATGCGCCGCGGTCGGTGAATCGCTGGTGCCGTATTCGATCTCGACCCGCTGGCCGGGGGTGACCACACCGTCCTTGTCGATCGAGCGGATGCGCCCGGCCGCCGTGATCGCCACGATCCCGGTGCGCTCGGCGGCCGGAGGCAGCCGGTACCAGCCGGTGGTGAGTTCGGCCGGATCCTGCTGGCCGGCGGTGCCCAGCTCCGGAGTGGTAGCCGAGTCCAGGCCGTACGGCAGTGGCGCACCGGCGGTCTGGGTGCCGGCCTCGCCCTGGTTCTTCCCGCTGTCGAAGGCGCTGGAGATACTGCTGCTGTTGGTCGGCTCTCCCTCCGGGGTCAGATCGCCGACCCCGTTGGGCACGAATCCGGTGGCGCCGGCGGTGAACGTCGTCTGCGGATCACCGGTCAGCGGCGCCAGCATCGAGGCGTTGGGATCGGTTTCGACGAGTACGTCGTCGGCCAATCCGCACGGTTTACCCAGTACCGCATCCACATTCGAACGGGCCAGCGAGAACGCCGGATACTGGGCGACCGCGCCCTTGGCGAACGAGGCCATCTCGAACACCACCAGCAGCGCCGCGGCCACGGTCAGCGGCGGAATCTTCGCCCAGCGCCACGCCGGTCGCGAAATCCGGTGCGGCGTACCGGGTTCCGGTGCGCGTACATGCCACCATCCGGCCAGTGCCAGCAGTACCACGGCCACGGCGAGGAAGAGCTTGCTCAGCCCGAAGCCGTGGATCGAGGGCGGCTTGTCCCACCACGGAATGCCGTAGCTGGACACGTACCACCATTCGTTGACGCTGGTGAAGATCTGCGCCATCACCAAGGCGACCACGGCGCCGAACAACGCCCGGTTGCGCGGTGAGCGCATCACCCGCGGGCCGACCGCGACCGCGGTCAGCACCGCTACCGCACCCGCGAGTCCGGCGTATACGCCGTTGTGGTGGGTGAATTTGGTGGGCGTGGTCGCCATCAGCAGCATCGACGCGAAGGTGATGCCGAGCAGCCGCCGCGCCGGCCCGCCCGCGGTGGACGGGATCCGCCCGCCCTTGCGCAACAGGACGAACACGCAGACCAGCAGGCCCAGCCACATCGCCACCATGCCGAAGCGGCGTCCGATCGACCCGTCGGCGGTCGGCATGAACAGCCACTGATAGTTCAGGTAGTCGTTGTACCAGGGGTCGGACGGGCCGACCGCGGTGTGCACGCGGCGCATCTCGAACATCGCCGAGAGCGGCTGCACCGAGAACGCGAAGGCCAGCACCAGGGCTCCGGCCGCCGCCAGCGGCGCGAGCAGGGAACCGTAGCCGTACAGCACGGCCCAGCGGGAGCGCTGCTCACCCGTCTGCGGATCGGCGGCCAGCTCGCGCGCCCGGGCGCTGCCGAAGCGGAACACCGATCGCATACCGGCCAGCAGCGGCGCCACACAGATCACGCCCGAGGGCGCCGCGGTGAAACTGAACGCCGCCACCAGAATCGCGATCGCATACGGCAGCAGACGCCGGGTCGCGATGGCACGTTCCACGAAACACCAGGTGAGCAGGACGCAGACCGCGATCACGGGTTCCGGTCGCAGGCCGTTGTTGTAGGGCAGCCAGACCGCCAGGAAGATCAGCGCGCCGGTCCACACCGCCACCCGGTCGTGCCGCACCGCCACACCGAGGCGCGGAATCACCTCCCGGCTCAGCGCCAGCCAGGTCACCACACCGGCCAGCAGCGTCGGAATCCGCATCCACGGACTCGCGGTACTGATCTCGGTCATATGCGCGATGATGTCGTACGGCGGTGTGCCGACCGGATTTTCGGGCACGCCGAAGAACCGGAAGTAGTTCGCCATATATCCCGACACCAGCGACGCGCGCGCCATGCCGAACTGATAGCCGTCGTCGGAGGTGGTCGAGCCGATGAAATGCCAGATCACCAGTCCGCCAAGGACCACGGCGTCGACCGGGCCGAAGCTCCACCACCGCTGCGGCAGCCAGCGCCGGATGCGGCGGCCGTCGAGCCGGTCCAGGCGGAACAGCGCGGCCAGCGCGATGAGGGTGAACGCCACCGCCAGCACGGTCGCGATCCGCTTGAGCACGGTGGGCACCACCGAGAATCGGCTGTCGACCTGGGCGGTGACGCTGGTTCCGGCGGCCCGGGTCAGGTCGCTGTACACACCCACCAGCTGGGGGCGCCAATCCCCCTGCAGCGTTACCGGTTTCACGTCGGCGCCGGTGAAAGTGGCTGTGGTGTGCGAGATTTCGGAATGCACGGTGAAGGCGCAGTCGCCGCCGAGCCGGTCCACCGGCACACTGGCCAGAGACTGGTTGCGCAACACCGCTTCGAACTGGCCGGGCTTACCGTCGGTTCCGGGCCGGACCCGCGCGACGAAACCGTATCGCTCCAGGTCCGGGGCACCGGACGGCATGGTCGCGGTCAGTGTGGAGCCGTCCGCGGGCAGCTGTGCGAGCGCCGCGCACGGGACGGTGGCGTCGAAGGTCAGCGGGGCGTAGGAGACCAGCGGCGCGTCGATGCCGCGGGTGGAGCCCTGCTGCGGCCACGACAGGGTGGTGTGGTCGACCTGCACCGGCAACAGCGGTACCGCGATGGCGCACAGGGCGCCCAGAAGTCCGGCGATCAGCGCGATCGGCTGGGCCCAGCGAGCGAGTCGTGACCGGTCGACCCGGTGTCCCTGTCCTGCCGCGGGCGTGTCGTCCGCCCTCACCATCGTGTCGGTCACGGAGGCAGATGCTAGCGCGGGGCCTCCGGAACGAGCGAAGTCGTCCGACGTTTCTCAGTCTTTGTTCAGTTTCGTTGTGCGTCCGTCACGGCATAGCGCCTAGTCATCGCGCCGCGTCGTCACGCTGGGAACGCCTCGGGCCGGCGTTCCGCTCGGAACGCCGGCCCGGGCCGGTACGACGAGATCTACTCGCACGCGGGCGACTGCTGGCCCAGGTTCTTCAGGCCGGCGCAGGCCCAGCTCTTCTGCAGCTTCCAGCTGTTGTCCTGGGCGACGAACGGCACGTCGGCCTTGGTCGGCGCACCGCCGTTGACGGAGAAGTCCACCTTCGCGGTCAGCGTGTCGCCACCGAGATACGCCACATCGGTGACGTTGATCTTGGCGTTGTTCTGCTGGTACGCGTCGGTCAGCTTCTGCATCATCTCGGGATCCTTGGCCAGGGCGTCCTGACCGTCCTCGAGCCACTGGGCCTTCTGCGCGGCCGGCACGCCCGGGTCCAGCGCCTGCGCCAACTCCGAGTTCAGATCGGCGACCGTGGGCACCGGCGGCACGTTGGCGGCCGAGGTGGCGGCGGCCTTGGTCGTGGTGGACTTGTGGCTCGAGTGCTTGTCACCGCTGCCGCAGGCAGACATGCCGAGCGCAGCCACGACAGCCAGGGTGGCGACCGCGATGCGTCCAGTCATCTGAAGCTTCAATGCTCGTCCTTTGCGTTCGAGTTGGTCTGGTTCCGTTCACGTGACAGCTCCCACCCGACCGGCGGCAGTGCACGAGTGGCCTCACGCTACCCGCCAAATTTCAACGAAGACTAAGGAGCGGATCGGCCGGGGTGAGATCGTCATCGTCGGCAGCGAACGTATACGCCGGGCCCGGCCCTGTCGAGCGGGTCTCGAATCGGACGGTGACCCGCCCGTGCCCGCTGCCCTGTACCCAGCCGTGGCCATACCGGGGATGGCCGACATCGCGTCCCGGATACCAGAACTCGGTGGTGTAGGAGCGGGTCGGCGGCGGCACGACCGGCTCATCCGCCGGCACCGAACCGGCGATCGGTTCCTCGAAGACCGCGTCGCCCACCGCACCAGTGTCGCGATCCAGCTCGGGGAACAGCGATTCCTGCCGCACCGCCGACAAACCACCGAATCCCACGCCCACCAACCGAATCGAGCCCAATTCGACGGGATCGATGGCCGAGCGCTGGGCCGCCGCGGTGAGCGTGGCCGGATCGGTGGTGGCGTAGGGCAGGGTGAGCGAGCGCGTCACGATGCTCATATCGCTCTTCTTCAATTTCAGGACCACCGTGCGAGCCGCGCGGCCGTCGCGCAGCAGCCGCCGGTACGCGGCCTCGGCCATCGCCTCGATCGCCGGACGCAGCTGCGCCAGCGTGACGATGTCGGTCTCGTAGGTGGTTTCGGCGCTGATCTGTTTGGCCTCCGCCCGCTCGGCGACCGGTCGTTCATCGATACCGCGGGCGAGGCGGTGCAGCGCCGCGCCGACACTGCCACCCAGCAGCGACGCCGCCTCCGGTTCGGGCAGGGCCGCGAACGCGCCGACGGTTTCGATGCCCACCGAACGCAGCCGGTGTTCGGCCACCGGGCCGATCCCCCACAATTTGCGCACCGGCAGCCCGGCCAGCAGCGCCTGCTGTTCGGCCGGTGAAATCACCCGCACCCCATCGGGTTTCGCGAGTCCCGACGCGATCTTGGCCAATTGTTTGCCGGTGCCGGCGCCGACGGAGGCCACCAGCCCGGTTCGCTCCCGCACCGATTGCCGCAGCTGCTCGCAGAATTCGCGCACCTGCGCCGCGTTCGCGCCGGCGAGTTCGGCGGGCTCACCGAACGCCTCGTCGAACGACAGCGTCTCGAGCACCGGAATCCACGAGCGCAGGGTCTCGAAGACCTGCCCGCTGACTTCGCCGTAGACCACCCCGCGCGGCGGGATCACCACCGCGGTGACGCCGACCAGCCGGCGCGCCTGATGCATGGGCATCGCCGACCGGGCGCCGAAGACCCGCGCCTCGTAGCTGGCGCCCGCGACCACGCCCCGGCCGCCCATTCCGCCGACGAGTACGGGCCGGCCGCGCAATGTCGGACGGGTCAGCTGTTCGACCGAGGCGAAGAAGGCGTCCATATCGATGTGCAGCACCCAGCGCCGCGCCGCCACCGTGTCGGCTCCGAAATTGCTGTCGGGTTCCTGTGCGTGCAGATGCACTGCCGACCCGCCCCCGGCACCCGCATCGACCCCGGTGGATGCCCGCTGACCAGGCACGAGATTGCCGGTAGCCGCGTCGGGGGCAGAGTGCATACCCGGAAATCTACGCGTGGGGACCGACATATCCGGCAGCGGAAGTGTGTGATGATCGGTTCATGACCATCCGCAAGGCAGTGATCCCAGCCGCCGGCATCGGCTCCCGCCTGCTGCCGCTGACCAAGGCCATCCCCAAGGAGATGCTGCCGGTCGGCGACAAACCGGTGATCGAGCACACCGTGCGGGAGCTGGTAGCCTCCGGCATCACCGATATCACGATCGTGGTGAGCGGCGGGAAGTCCCTGATCCAGGACCATTTCCGTCCCAATCCGGCACTGGTGGCGCAGCTGCGCGCCGACGGTAAAGCCGCCTATGCCGACGCTGTGGAAGAGGTCGGCGAACTCGGCCGGCTCGGCCACATCACCTATCTGGACCAGCACGGCCCCTACGGCAACGGCACGCCGGTGCTCAACGCCGCCCGCGCGCTGGGCGACGAGCCGATGCTGGTGCTGTGGCCCGACGACGTCTTCGTCGCCGAGGTGCCGCGTGCGCAGCAGCTCATCGACGCCTACAACAAGACCGGCTCGCCGGTGCTGGCGTTGATGCCGATGGATCCCGCCGACTCACAGCGCTACGGCGTGCCGGTGGTGGAGGATTCCTACGAGCCCGGCCTGATGCGCATCAGCGGGCTGCGGGAGAAGCCGAAGCCGGAGGACGCGCCCTCGGCCTATGCCGCGATCGGCGGATACGTCGTCACCCCCGGCATCGTCGACGAGCTGCGCAAGCAGGTCGACCAGTGGTACACCCACCACACCGGCGAGGTGTATCTGACGGACGCCATCAACGTGTTCGCCGCCTCGAACCCGGTCTACGGACAGGTGATCCGCGGCCGCTGGTACGACACGGGCAATCCGGCGGACTATCTGGTCGCCCAGTTCGCCTCCGCGCTCAGCCACCCCCAGTACGGGCCGCTGCTGCGCGATCTGTGCAACGAGTGAGGCCCTGAGCGCCGCGACGATTGTCGCGGCGGAGATCCGCACCCGCCGCCTCCGGGGACGGGCGTCGATGACGTGCGGCGTTCAGCCGCCGTCGGCCGCGTTGTAGCGCTCCAGATAGGCGGCGAGCCGGGCGACGTCATGGTCGTCCCAGTCGCGGAAGCGTTCGTTCACCGCGGCACTGCGCGCCCGCTCCGAGTCGGCCGCGACGCGCCGGCCCTCCGGCGTGGCGTGCAGGACGTGGTTGCGGCGGTTGGCCCGGTCGACCTCCTTGACGAGGTAGCCCTGCTTCTCCAGCGCCGCCACCTGTCTGCTCATCGTGGACTTGTCGAGCACGAAATACTCGGCCAGTTCGGCGGCGAGGCAGCCGTCGCGCGCGATCACCAGATCGAGAATGCTGTAGGCCACCAGCGGTAGTTCCGGATGTAGTTCGGCGGCGCGCCCGCGGGCCCGACGGGCGAACGCGGTGAGCTCGCGCTGGATTGTCTGAATCGCCACACTGCGGGACGGGTATGGCTGCGACCCCTTCATGGTTGTATAGTACAACAAACAATAGTTGTATTTACCAACCTTTGGAGTGACGATCATGTCCCTGCACCAGCTTCGGCACATGGCCGGGCATCTGCTGACCCCGTTGCTGATGTGCCTGGGCATGGGGCTGGCCTACCTGGGCGCCTTCCACCAGCCCGAACCCAACCATGTGCAGGTCGCGATCGTCGGCGACAGCCCTCAGGTCAAGGTGATGGCACAGACACTGAAGAACCGGGCCGGTGACGCGCTCGACGTCGTCACGATCGCCGACCGCGCCGACGCCGTGAACCGGTTGCAGCACCGCGATCTGGCCGGCGCCTTCGTCCCCGACGCGCAATCCCCCGAAGTGCTTGTCGCCGAGGCGAATTCGGATACCACCGCCATGGCCGTCGAGACGATGTTCGGCGCCGTGACCGCCCAGCAGAATCTGCCGCTGCGCACGACCGATATCGCGCCCACCACCTCGGGCGACCCGACCGGACAGGGGCTGTTCTTCGTCCTCGTCGCGCTCAGCATCGGCGCCTACGGCAGCGTCGCCGCGATCAGCGTCGCCGGCGCGGGCACCCGCATGGCCGTGCGGGCGCTGACCGCGGTGGTCACCTCGTTCGTCGTGAGTGTGATCGGCATCGTGCTGGCCGGACCGGTCTTCCATGTCGTCGACCACGACTACGCCTCGATCTGGGCGATGGGCTGGTTGTACGCCGCGGGCATCCTCTTCATCGGCATCGGCCTGCACCCGTTCCTGAAGCGCTGGACCACGCTCGCGATGATGGTGCTGTTCGTGATGCTGAACTTCACCACCTCCGGCGGCGTCTACCGCCCCGAACTGCAGAACGGCTTCTTCGGCGCCCTGCACTCGTTCTGGAACGGCGCGGGCTTCGTCGAGGGCGCCCGTAGCCTGCTCTACTTCGACGGCAACGGCGGCCTCGGTGGCCGGATCGCGAGCCTGGCGCTGTGGTTCGCGGCCGGTGCGGTGCTGGTGGTCGTGGGTGGCGCCTACGAACGGCGCCGCGCCGCCGTGCAGTCCACGGCGCATGTTCCGGCGCACGCGGCCACGCCCGGCGCCGCGCACCCGGCGTCACACGGACCCGCCACGCACTCCGCCGTACCGGCCCCCAGCGGAATCCCGGTCGAAGCACCCCGCCCGACCGAGAAGGCCGCCGGAGATGTCGACGAGGACGCCGAGGAGGAGATCGAACAGGCGGTCGGCGTCTGAGCTCGCGTCGCCGCGTGAGCAGGTCCGCAGTCGTTCGCGATTCGGGACGCGTTCACGCCGCCGAGTAGTCGGCAAGTGCCCGGGCCGCGATACGAGAATCCGCAGCCCGGGCACTCGACTCAGAAGAAGCGGCGGATCGCGTAGATGTCGAATTCGCTCAGCGGTGTCAGTCCGATCGGCACGCCGGGCCCGTAGGCGTTGAGCAGCATCCCGCCGCCGGCGTAGATGCCCTCGTGAGAGCCGTCGGTATTCACGATGACCACATCGCCGGGCATCATCGCGCCGAACGGCACGGCACTTCCCGCGGTGGCCTGTTCCCAGGTGGTGCGCGGCAGCATGATGCCGACCTGCCGGAACGCCCACTGCACGAGTCCGGAGCAGTCGTAGGCGTTGGGCCCCGTCCCGCCCCATTCATAGGGCTTGCCCGCCTGTGAGCCGGCAACGCTGAGGGCGATCGACGCCCGCGGGCTGGGCAGCGGTAGCGCCGCCGAACCGCTGGCGCTGCCGGAGGCCGATCCGCTACCCGAACCGGAGCTGCTGCCCGAGTCGAGGGATCCGGAGGAACTGCCGGTGTCGGCCGGTGCGGCGGTGGCCGGACCTGCCCACATCGAGACCGAGGCGGCCGCGGCGATCGCGGCCAGAAGATAGCGGGTGTATCTACGGCGCGAGGATCCGCGCACAGATGACGGTGCCATGTGCTCGCCCTTCGGTATGACATGCATCCACCACGGCACACCGACCGGCGATTACACAGCACACAGCATGGACTTGGGATGGCCGCTTCCCCACGGGCATCTCAGCCGGTCAACTACCTGGTAGTGCAGTTTCAGCGGGGGTCGATCCGGGAAAAACGCCTAAGCTCAACTAAAGAGTGATGGTTGCTGTGACATAGCTGTTTTAGCGCAAGTCACATGCACACCACAAGTACCAATCCGCAACCGTGATCCGTTCCGGCCTCACATGACACATCCCAGGTCATGCCGGGAATCGGCGTACCACACGCCGCGCCCGCACTTGTCGCCACCCTCGAAGGCGGAGTGTAACCCCCGTCTACCTGGGTATACATGTTCCCGACCGGAGAAGGATCGGGCAGTGCCGAAACGAGCCCGGTCCGACGAAGCGGACCGGGCTCGTTTCGGGATTCGGGTGCTCAGGCCTTGGTGATCGCGGCGCGCACACCGCCGACCACATCGGCCGCCTCGGCGCCCGCGGGCGCGAAGCTCAGCTCGGTGGCGAGGATTTCCCCGGCGATGAGGTCGCGGTGCGTGCGTGCCCACTCCGCGCGCTCCTGCGGCACCTCCAGCACCACGGTGATGCGGTCGGAGACGTCGAGGCCCAGCGACTTGCGCGTCTCCTGCAGATCGCGGATCAGGTCGCGGGCCCAGCCCTCGGCCTCGAGTTCCTCGGTGACCTCCGAATTCAGCACCACCAGGCCGGCGTTGCCGGGCAGCGCGGCGGTGGACTCGGGTTCGGCCGCCACCAGACGCTGGGTGTACTCCTCGGGCAGCAGCGCGATGCCGTCGTCGTGGCCGGCCACCAGCGCCGTGACCACCCCGTCGTCCTCGCGCCACTGGCCGGCCTTCACCGCCTTGATCACGCCCTGGACGTCCTTGCCCAGACGCGGACCGGCGGCGCGGGCGTTGACGACCAGTTCGAACCGGCCGTGCGCGGCCACATCGGTGGTCAGGTCCACCTTTTTGACGTTGACCTCGTCGGCGACGAGATCGGCGAACGGACGCAGCCGTTCCGCGTCGGGCGCGGCGATGGTGACCTCGGACAGCGGCAGCCGCACCCGCAGGTTCTGCGCCTTGCGCAGGCTCAGCACGGTCGAGCACACCGACCGCACCTCGTCCATCGCCGACACCAGCTCCGGATCGCGCGGCAGTTCGGTCTCGCCCGGCCAGTCGGTCAGATGCACCGACCGCTCCCCCGTCAGCCCGCGCCAGATCACCTCGGTGATCAGCGGCAGCAGCGGGGCGGCCAGCCGGCAGGTGACCTCCAGCACGGTGTGCAGGGTGTCGATCGCGTCGCGGTCCTCCTCCCAGAACCGCGAACGTGACCGGCGCACATACCAATTGGTGAGCGCGTCGGCGAACGACCGCAGTTCGTCGCAGGCGGTGGCGATGTCGTAGACCTCGAGCGCCTCGGTCATCACATCGCGGGCCGCGGCCAGTTTGGCGAGGATGTAGCGATCCAGCACATTCGCCGAATCCGTTCGCCACACACCGGGTTTCGAGGCGTAGAGCTGCAGGAACGTCCACGCGTTCCACAGCGGCCGCAGCGCGTGGCTCACCCCTTCGCGGATCCCGCGTTCGGTGACGATCAGGTTGCCGCCGCGCAGCACCGGCGACGCCATGAGGAACCAGCGCATGGCATCGGAGCCGTCGCGGTCGAACACCTCGTTGACGTCGGGATAGTTGCCCTTCGACTTGGACATCTTCAATCCGTCGTCGCCGAGCACGATGCCGTGCGCCACAACGGATTTGAACGCCGGCCGGTCGAACAGCGCGGTCGAGAGGACATGCAGGTTGTAGAACCATCCCCGCGTCTGCCCGTTGTACTCGACGATGAAGTCACCCGGGCTGTGCGCCGGGCGGTCGGGGGTGCCCTCGAACCATTCCTTGTTCTCGAACGGGTAGTGCACCTGCGCGTACGGCATCGACCCCGACTCGAACCAGCAGTCGAGCACCTCGGGGGTACGCCGCATCATCGACTTCCCGGTGGGGTCGTCGGGATTCGGGCGCACCAGCTCGTCGATGCCCGGGCGGTGCAGATCCGCCGGACGCACGCCGAAGTCGCGTTCCAGCTCGTCCAGCGAGCCGTACACGTCGACGCGCGGGTAGGCCGGATCGTCGGAGATCCACACCGGGATCGGCGCGCCCCAGTACCGGTTGCGGCTGATGTTCCAGTCGCGCGCGTTCTCCAGCCACTTGCCGAACTGACCGTCGCGGATGTGCTCGGGCACCCAGGTGATCTGCTGGTTCAGCTCCACCATGCGGTCGCGGAACTTCGTGACCGCCACGAACCACGAGGGCACCGCCATGTAGATCAGCGGCTGGCCGGAACGCCAGCTGTGCGGGTAGGAGTGCTCGATCGTCTCGTGCCGCAACAGCTTTCCGGCGGCCTTGAGGTCCTTGATGATGACCGGATTGGCGTCGAACACCATCAGGCCCTCGTACGGCGGCACCATCGAGGTGAACTTGCCGCCGGCGTCGAGCGGCTGCACCACCTCGATGCCGTTGGCCGACGCGACGTCCATATCCTCCTCACCGAACGCGGGCGCCAGATGCACCACGCCGGTTCCGGAGTCGGTGGTCACGTAGTCGGCGTTCAGCACGCGATGCGCGTTGGGGTGGCCGAGGAAGAAGTCGAACGGCGGCCGATAGCGCAGGCCCGCGAGCGCCGCGCCCGCATGCTCCGAGAGGACCTCGAGTCCGTCGTCGGCGGTGCCGAGTTCGCGGGCGTAGTGCGAGACCCGCTCGGCGGCCAGCACGTACCGCTTGCCGTCCTTGCCGCGCACGTGGGCATAGGTGATGTCCGGGTGAACCGCGATCGCCAGGTTCGACGGGAGCGTCCACGGCGTGGTGGTCCAGATCAACGCGTTGGCGCCGTCGAGTTCGCGCAGCGGATGATCGGGGGCGACCTCGAGCAGCATGTCGACGGTGACCGCCGGATCCTGGCGCATCCGGTAGGCGTCGTCGAGACGCGCTTCCTGATTCGACAGCGGCGTCTGCTCGTACCAGCTGTAGGGCAGCACCCGGAAGCCTTGGTAGACAAGCCCTTTGTCGTGCAGCGACTTGAACGCCCACATCACCGACTCCATGAAGTCGAGATCGAGGGTCTTGTAGTCGTTGTCGAAGTCGACCCACCGTGCTTGGCGTGTCACATAGTCACGCCACTCATTGGTGTAACGAAGCACAGAGGATTTACACGCGGCATTGAATTCCGCGAGGCCCATCGCGTCGATCTGTGATTTGTCCGTGATACCGAGTTGCTTCTCCGCTTCGATTTCCGCGGGCAATCCGTGTGTGTCCCAACCGAAGCGCCGTTCCACGCGCTTACCGCGCATCGTCTGGAACCGCGGAACCAAATCCTTCACATATCCGGTGAGCAGATGTCCGTAATGCGGCAAACCATTGGCGAACGGCGGGCCGTCGTAGAAGACGAACTCGTCGCACTTCTCCCCACGGTTGTCGATGCTGGCACGGAAGGTGTCGTCGGCGGCCCAGTAGTCCAGCACCCGGCGCTCGAGCTCCGGGAACGACACGCTCGCGCCCTGCCGCGAGCCGGCATCCGCATCGGTGAAGTCGACGCGGGGATAGGCGTTGCGGGTGGATGTCTCGTCCGCCATGGCGGCGTGGTCTCCCTCGTGCCAGTGCGCGCATGCGGCGCAGTCGGTGGGCACGGGGACGACCTCGGCGCCTGTGCGCCGCTGCCGCGGTACCACCCCGCTTGTCCGGGCCGGATGTTCCGGCGTGGCGGACCTCTCGTTGCGAGCTGTGACGGGCTCACCCGTTCGGTTCTACTGGGCGCCTGTGGCGCCGTTCTTCCGAAGGCTCCCCGGTGATGGCCGGATCACTGCCGATCTACAGGTTTGATTGTAGCCAGTGCGGGCAACGTTATTTCCGTGCCCTGTTCACCGTGCCCGCTCAGCGTTTGGCGTGACGGCCGGGACGTGATTGCGGGCCTTCCTCGGGTTCACGCATGGCCAGCGCGCTGACCAGCAGCAGGACCGCACCGATCACGCAGACGACGATGCAACCCCACGCCCAGATCACCGATCCGGTGGTCAACGCCGTCACCAGCAGGGCGAAGCCGATCGCGGCCAGGACGAGCGTCAGAACGAGCATGGTCACCCCCTAGGCGGGCAGGGCGGGCCGCATCGCCCCGGAGGGGCCGGGCGGCTCGGCAGAACTACGACCACACAGCGGCATGCGGCGCCGGACCCCGTCGTATCGGCGGGGTGGCGGGCACCCGGGACGAGCTATTTGCCACCCTTGGCGAACGATGCCGGACCATGGCTGTTCGATATCGCCTCGAAGGCCTCGCCACCGTCGACCGGCACGGCCGAACCGCGGTTCTCCAGCTCCTCGAGCTGCGATTCCAGGTAGGACTTCAGCCGCACCCGGTACTCGCGCTCGAAGGTCTTCAGCTGCTCGATGCGGCTCTCCAGCACGCTGCGCTGCTGGGTGATGGTGGCCATGATCTCGGTGTGCTTGCGCTCGGCGTCGGCCTGCAGGGCGTCGGCCTTCTCCTTCGCCTGGCGAAGCTGGCTGTCGGAACGGGTCTGCGCGTCCGAGAGCAGCGAGTCGGCCTTCTGCCGCGCCTCGCCGACCATCGCGTCCGAGCGGGTCTGCGCTTCGCTGACCATTCGCTCGGAATTCGCCCGGGCGTTGGAGAGCAGCTGTTCGGCCTCTGCCTTGGCGTCGGTGGTGAGCCGGTCGGCCATCTCCTGCGCCAGGCTCAGCACCTTCGCGGCCTGCAGGTTCGCATCCGCGGCGGAGTTGTCCTTGGGGGCCACCGGCGCGGGGGCCGGCACCGGCACGGGCGGCGCCACGGGCGCGGGCTTCGGTGGTTCCGGTTGCGGCGGAGCGGGTTTCACCGCCTGCGGGGCGGGACGCGACTTCTTGGCATCCGCCAATTCGGCATCCAGCTCAGCAACCCGCTGGCGCAGGTCCGCATTCTCCTCGATGAGGCGCGAGAGCTCCTGTTCGACCAAGTCGAGGAAGGCGTCGACTTCATCCTCGTTGTAGCCGCGCTTCCCGATCGGCGGTTTGCTGAACGCGACGTTGTGCACATCGGCTGGAGTCAGCGGCATGGAAGGATCCCTTCGCGCTTCGTACGGAGATCTAGCGTAGATCTTCTAGCAAGCTCTTCTTCTCGGCCCATTCTGTCACACCGGAGCTATCGGCTGCCCGAGCCTGCTGACGATGGACATCAGAATGAACACGATGAAAAGCAGGACCATAATCGACAGATCCAGGCGAATTCCTCCCAAGTTCACGGGAGGTATCAGGCGCCTCAACAGTTTCACCGGCGGATCGGTGATCGTGAAGATCGCCTCCAGAACGACGGCGACGAACCCCCGCGGATGCCAGTCGCGCGCAAAGCTGCGGATGAACTCGACGATCACTCGGCTGATCAGCAACAGCCAGAAGAGGAAGAGGAGTACATACAGCACCTGAAACAAGGCCACCTGTCCACTTTGCCTCAGATTCGGTGTCCTGCAAACTCCCCGCGCCGTGCATTCGGCGTCATTTCCCCCCGTCGCGGCTCACCCGACCGGGGCCGCCGCCGCGCGCGGCACCCGGTTCGGGGTTATTTCTGGTTGTAGAAGCCGTTTTCGGCGATGCGGCGGCGCTCCTCGGCCGATACATCGACATCCGACGGTGAGAGCAGGAACACCTTGGTGGCCACCTTGTCGAACGAACCGCGCAGCGCGAACGCCAGTCCGGCGGCGAAATCCACCAGGCGGCGCGCGTCGGCGTTGCTCATCTCGACCAGGTCCATGATCACGGGCGTACCGTCACGGAAACGCTCGCCGATGATCGCGGCCTCGGCATAGGTGCGCGGACGCAGTGTCGTGATCTTGGACAACGGACCTCCGTCCTCGAAGACGGGGGTGCGGCGCGGGGCCGGCTCGAACCGGGCGCGCTCCTCCATCCGCCGCTCTTCCATCCGGCGTTCGGCCTCGGGATCGACCGCCAGCGCACCGTGCGTGGTGCCACGCACCATCGGAGTGCCACCGCCGAGTCCGCGCGAGCGGCCCGAGGGTGCGGATTCGATCCGGGTCGGGCGGCGCAGGGGCTCGTAGCGGTCGTCGGAGTAGGACTCGTCGGCGAACTCCGAGCGGCGCGGCACCGTGTAGCCGGGCTGATAGGGCGCCTTGTAGGCCGGCTCCGGGTAGCCCGGATCGTCGGCGAAGCGGTCGTCGCCGAAACGCGAGCGTCCGGCGTCGTACGGATCGTCGTCGAAACGCGAGCGGCGCACCCCGCGGTCGTCCGCACCCAGCGGGCCACGGTCGTCGATCCCCCGAGGGCCACGGTCGTCGACGTAGTCGTCCTCGTATTCCTCGAGCGGGACCATGCCGAAGTAGGCCTTGAACCTGTGCAGCGTACTCATGCTCCCACCTCACTAACGCTGGGCTCCAGCACGAGCATGCTCGTGGCTGCGCTGATGTCTCGCTCGCTACGCTCGCTCATCCTGGTCGACCTTCCTACGGCCCCGACTGACCTGGGGTGTTGAAGTCCTGCTCAGTCCTCGTCAGCCCCAAGCATATGTTTCGAATGTGACTGATGAGGTTTCTTTGCTACTGCGAGGTTATCGGTCGGTCGCCCATGAGAGCAGTACCGACACGCACGCAGGTAGACCCGTGTCGAATGGCGACCTCGAGGTCGCCCGACATGCCCGCCGACAATTCGGTCGCGCCCGGATGCGCGGCCAGCAGCGTGCGATGCAGACCGGCCAGTTCGGCGAACGCCGCATCCGGCTCCGCGCCCAGCGGCGGAATCGCCATCAGGCCCGCGAGCTGCAGATTCTCGGATTTCGCGACCTGATCGGCCAGCATCGGGAGATCATCCGGGACGACGCCGCCGCGCGCCGGATCGCGATCCAGGCTCACCTGCAGTAGCACGCGCAGCGGATCCGCGCGCGCTCCCTCCTCGCGTGCGGCCGCCGTGGCGGTGTCAAGGGCCCTCACCAGACGCTCCGAATCCACCGAGTGCACCGTATCGGCCCAGCGCACAACCGATTTCGCCTTGTTGCGCTGCAATCGGCCGATCATGTGCCAGCGCATCTGCGCCAGATGTCCTAATGAGGCCACCTTGGCGGAGGCCTCCTGTTCCCGCGATTCACCGAATTCCCGGCGCCCGAGCCGATACAGGATCTCCACGTCGGAGGCCGGGAAGTATTTGGTCACCGGCAGCAACCGGACGGTGTCACGATCGCGCCCGGCAGCGCGGCACGCGGCGTCGATGCGATGTTCCAGCTGGGTGAGCGCGGCGGCGAGTCCCGCCTCACGGGACTGCGGCGCGCCCGCCCCGGATTCGGTTGCGCCGAGCCCGGATTCGGCGTGGTTCACCGGTTCTCCTCCATCCAGATCACTCCGGCGATGCGGCCGGTGGGCGCGCCGCGACGGTGGCTGAACAGGGTGGCGTCGGAGATGGTGGAGCGCGGATCGACCGCGACCGCGCCGACCCCGGCCGCTTCCAGCTGACGGCGGATTCCGGCTCGCAGATCCAGCCCCGGTGTACCGCGCCGGGTCGTGGTGGCGCTGCCGGGCAGATGGGCCTCGACGTCGTCGCGCATGGCGGCGGGCACCTCGTAATCCTCGCCACCGGCGGCCGGGCCGAGGAAGGCGCCGATGCGGTGCGGATGGGCGCCGACCGAGATCATCGCCTCGAGGACCTTCGGCACGATTCCGATGCGGGCGCCGACGCGGCCGGCGTGTACGGCCGCGATGACCCCGGCCTCGTCGTCGGACATCAGCAGGGGGACGCAATCGGCGGTGAGCACCACCAGCGCGAGATTCGGCACGGTGGTGACGAGCGCGTCGGTCACCGGCACCGGTTCGGCGCGGGGGCCGTCGACGATCTCGACGTTGCGGCTGTGCACCTGTTCCATCCAGACCAAGCGGCCGGGTGGCAGGCCGATGCCTTCGGCGAGACGTATCCTGTTGCGCCGCACCGCTTCCGGATCGTCGCCGACGTGATCGCCCAGGTTGAACGAGTCGTAGGGCGCCGCCGAGAACCCACCGGCCCGCGTGGTCGTCACCCGTCGCGTCCGAACCGAAGCCTGTGTCATGTCTCCGAGATTAATAGGCCGTACCGGTCCGGAGTCGAGCGTGCCGCCGAGTGATCCGGAACGTAGGTGGCGGGGCGGCGGAACGGGGCACAGCGCGAGCATGCCCCGCGAAGTACCCACGGCGTGCGAGTTCATGCACACGACATTGCCGCCACCCACGGTGCCGCGTTCGCCACTGCCCGGCGCGACGCTTCCGCTCGCGGTGTTCGTTCTCACACGCCGCTGCCCCGGAGACCGGCGACGACGCCCCCGGAGATCGACATCACACGGCCGCCCGGCACCGGTCCGCCGGAATTCCGGTGGCACAGGGGGTTTCGACCGCCCCCACGACCCGCACACGCCGCTGCCCCCTCCGCGACGTCGGAGAGGGCAGCGAGATCGGCGTGCTTACCGGCGCATGAAATCGGGGACGTCGACGTCGTCGGTGTCCTCGTCCGGCATCTGAATGTGCGAGCGGTTGTTGTGCGCGATGGTCGGCTCCGTGGCCGGGCGCGGTTCGTAGGACGGGGCCGGGCCGCGGGCCGGCGTCGGATCGGCCGGGCGCTCGGGCTCGGACTGTCGGGTGCTGCCGAAATCACGGCGAGTGGTGGACTGGCCGATGTCACCGGCCCGGCCGGCGCCGATATTCGTTCTGCCCGCCGGTTCGATGCGCCGGGCCGGGGTGCCCCCGTCGAAGCCGGCGGCGATCACCGTGACCCGGACCTCGTCGCCGAGCGAATCGTCGATCACCGTACCGAAGATGATGTTGGCCTCGATGTGCGCGGCCTCCTGCACCAGCGAGGCGGCCTCGTTGATCTCGAACAGACCGAGATCCGATCCACCGGCGATCGACAGCAGCACGCCGTGCGCACCGTCCATCGACGCCTCCAGCAGCGGCGAATTGATCGCCGCCTCCGCGGCTTTCACGGATCGTCCCTCGCCGCGCGAGGAGCCGATGCCCATCAACGCCGAACCGGCGCCGGACATGACGCTCTTGACGTCGGCGAAGTCGACGTTGATCAGACCCGGGGTGGTGATCAGGTCGGTGATGCCCTGAACACCGTTGAGCAGCACCTCGTCGGCGGAGCGGAAGGCGTCCATCAGGCTCACCGCCGCGTCGCCGAGCTGCAGCAGCCGGTCGTTCGGGATGACGATGAGGGTGTCGCAGGATTCGCGCAGCGCCTGGATACCGGCTTCGGCCTGGTTGCTGCGGCGTTTGCCCTCGAACGAGAACGGCCGCGTCACCACTCCTATGGTCAAGGCGCCCAGCTTGCGGGCGATCGAGGCCACCACGGGCGCGCCACCGGTACCGGTGCCGCCGCCCTCACCCGCCGTCACGAAGACCATGTCGGCGCCCTTGAGCACCTCTTCGATCTCGTCCTTGTGGTCCTCGGCCGCCTTGCGGCCCACCTCGGGATCCGCGCCGGCGCCGAGACCGCGGGTGAGTTCGCGGCCGACGTCGAGCTTGACGTCCGCATCACTCATCAGCAGTGCCTGGGCGTCGGTGTTGACGGCGATGAACTCGACTCCCTTGAGTCCCTGTTCGATCATTCGGTTGACGGCGTTCACGCCGCCGCCGCCGATACCGACGACCTTGATCACTGCAAGGTAGTTGTGCGGGGGCGTCATGGGCTCTCGCCTTCCTTCGATCCAAAGCCTGTCGTTTTCGGATTCTCGGCAGAGCGCCGATTCGAGGTCCCCGGTCCGCCCGGGGTTTCACTCGGACAAACCCTAAACCTGAACCATAGGGTTGGCGTTATGTCAAGTATCCGACTGGTGCGGAACGCTATTCGCACCCGTCGCGATCCGTGCGCAGGCGCGCCGACACGAGGGTCAGAATCTTGTGCGATCCGTCTCGTCCGAGCCCGTCGGGCATGGTACCGCGAACGGCCGCCACAGACATCGAGATCGGGCCTCGATCTCCGCGGGACCGCGGATTCACCGGCCCCGCCCGCGACCGCGGCACCCGGACGGGCCCAGGTGCCACGGCCATCACGCACGGCCATCGACTCCCGGCCGCCGGTCGAAAACCGCAACGGCACAACGAGTGTCACTATCTTACCGTTACCAGATCGGGACTCGAAACGTCGAATACCGTTCCCGGGCGCGTCAGCACCGGAAGGACCACCGCGGCTTTGCGTTCGGAGTCGTCGGGACCGCCCCAGACCACCGTACGGTCGTCGCGCAGCTTCAGTTCGATATCCGAAACCGTCCGCGCCACAACCTCTCCCACCTGGGCTCGAAGCGCCGGCGGCGCGGCGTCGAGGACCGCGACCGCGGCCCGGGTCACCGGGTCGGCGCTGCCGGGATGGTCGGTGACCAGCTTCGCGACGCCGGGCGGCGGTGGTTCGATCGCGAATTCGACGCTGTCGGCGTCGAGCAGATGCGGTCCCTGCGGGCTGTCGAAGAACACCACGGCGGAGCGCTCGTCCACCGTGACCCGCACCGTGGACGGAAACACCCGCTGCACCCGTGCCGACCGCACCTTCGGCAGCGACGCCACCCGGCGCGCGATCGCGTCGGTATCGATACGCAGCATGGAGCGGCCGTCGGGGATCTGCAGCACCGCGCGCACATCCTGTTCGGGCACCGTCGACACCCCCTCGACCTGCACGGAGCGCACCGACAGCGCGGGGGTGAAGTAGGCGACCACCAGCAGCACGATCACCACGACCACGATCGGCGCGCCCCACAACAGAATCCGCCGCCACCGGCCGTCGAAGGGCAGCCGTGCGCGGGCCCCGCCCCGGTGGAGGCGATCGTCGCCCTCGTCGCCGTCCGCGGCGAATTCGGCCTCGGCGTCCGGATCGACGTCCTCGATCGTCTCGCGGCGTGTCATCTCCACCTCCCTCTCCGGCCGGCACCGCCGGGCGGGGGTGCCGTGCTCACCGACCCGTCGACGGGCGCACCCGCAGTCCGTCCAGAATCTGCCCGCCGAGCATCGTCACGTCGCCGGCGCCCATGGTGATCACCACATCGCCCGCGCGGGCCAGGCTCGCGGCCTGCCGGCCCACCCGCGACATATCCGGTTGGTAGTGCACGGGTTTGGTGACCGCCTGCGCCACCAGCGCGCCGTTGACGCCGGGCAGCGGCTTCTCGCGCGCGCCGTAGACGTCGAGGACCACGACCTCGTCGGCCAGCGACAGCGCCGCGCCGAATTCCTCGGCGAAGGTCGCCGTGCGGCTGTACAAGTGCGGCTGGAACACCACGATCACCCGGCCCTGGCGGGAGCGGGCGCCGTCGGCCGCCTCCTGGCGGACCAATTCGGCCGCGGCCCCCAGTACGGCACGCACCTCGGTCGGGTGGTGGGCGTAGTCGTCGAAGACCCGCACCCCGTTCTCGCGGCCCACGAACTGGAAGCGGCGGTGCACACCACCGAAACCCTCCAGGCCCTGCAGGATTTCGTCCACATCGGCCCCGGCATCGCGGGCGGCGAGCAGCGCCGCGAGGGCGTTGAGGGCCATATGGCGGCCGGGCACCGACAGGCGCAGCGTGCGCGGCGCGGGTTCGTCGCCCAGTTGCACCGTGGCGACACCGCCCACGTCGCGCGGCTCCCAGCTCACCAGCCGGGCCTGCATCGGCACCGGCGCGTCGGCCGTCTCCGTCGAGCCGTAACCGGCCACCCGGATGTCGAGTTCCCCGGCCGCGACCCGGTCGGCGACCCGGCGGGCCAGCGCCAGCGAACCGGGATCGTCCAGGCAGACCACGAGCAGTCCGCCGGAGACCAGCCGCGCCACGAAGTCGTCGAACACCTGGACGTAGGCCTCGTCGGAGCCGAAGAAATCCAGATGATCGGATTCGATGTTGGTGACCACCGCGACGTCCGGATCGTATTGCAGCAGTGAGCCGTCCGACTCGTCGGCCTCTGCCACGAAATAACCGCCGGTGCCGTGATGCGCGTTCGTCCCGGCCTCGTTCAGTTCACCGCCGACGGCGAACGAGGGATCGAAGCCGCAGTGCTGCAACGCCACCACCAGCATCGAGGTGGTGGAGGTCTTGCCGTGGGTGCCCGACACGAGCAGGGTGTGGTGGCCGCGCATCAGTTCGGCGAGCACCGTGGGACGCATCAGCACCGGCACACCGCGCCGATTCGCCTCGACCAGTTCGGGATTCGTCTTCGGGATGGCGGCGTAGGTGGTCACGACCGCGCTCGGGCCGCCCTCCAGCAGATCCAGCGCACTCGCGTCGTGGCCGATGCGGACCTGGGCCCCGCGCGCCCGCAACGCCAGTACGCCGCGGCTCTCCTTGGCGTCCGAGCCCGACACCTCGCCCCCGCGGGCGAGCAGAATCCGCGCGATCCCCGACATGCCGGCACCGCCGATGCCGACCATGTGGACCCGCCGCAACAACTCCGGCAGTTCGGTGGGGGCCTGCCCGGTGTGGTTCACCGGGTCCGCGGCTCCCACTTCGGCCGTCTCGTTTCCTCCGGTCACCGTCCGGTCACCTCCAGCACGATTCGCGCCACCGTGTCCGCGGCGTCGCGATGTCCGGCACCGGCGGCGGCGACCGACATGTTCGTCAGCGCGGCCGGGTCGGTGAGCAGCGCGATCACCTCGTCCATCACGTACTTCGGCGTCATCTCCGCATCCGCGACGATTCTGCCACCGCCCTGCGCGACGATCGGGCGGGCGTTGAACTCCTGTTCGCCGTTGCCGTGCGGCAGCGGCACGTAGAACGCCGGCAGACCGACCGCCGACACCTCGGCCACGGTCATCGCGCCCGAGCGGCACACCGTGGCGTCGGCGGCGGCATAGGCCAGATCCATCCGCGACAGATATGGCACCGCAACGTATTTCGCGCCGTCCCGGCCGGATTCGGTGTCGATGCCGTCCAGATCGAGCGTGTTCTTGGGACCATGCGCGTGCAGTACCGAGATACCCGCCGCCAGCAGTTGCGCGGCCGCGCCGGACACCGCCTCGTTCAACCGGCGCGCGCCCTGGGAGCCGCCGAAGACCAGCAGAACCGGGCCCTGCTGCGGCAGACCGAAGTGCTCCCGCGCCTGCGCCCGCAGTCCGGCCCGGTCCAAGGTGGCGATCGAGGCGCGCACCGGAATCCCGACCACCTCGGCATCGGCGCGCCCGCGCGCGTGCACACCCGAATTCGGCACGGCCGCGAGCACCCGCGCCGCACGCCGGGCGCCGACCTTGTTCGCGATCCCCGCCTTCACATTGGCCTCGTGCACCACCAGCGGCACCCGGCGCGAGCGCCGCAGCACTCCCCCGCCGGCCGCGAGATAGGCGGGCACCGAGACGTAGCCGCCGAATCCGATGATCACGTCGGCCTCGACCGCGTCGATCACCGCGCGGGTCCGCGCCACCGCGGCGCGGACCCGGCCGGGCAGGCGCAGCAGATCGGCGGTGGGTTTACGTGGCAGCGGGACCGGCGGAATCAGCTCCAGCGGATAGCCGCGTTCGGGAATCAGCGTCGTCTCCAGCCCGCGCTGGGTGCCCAGTGCGGTGATCCGGATCGAGGGATCCAGCCGGCGCAGTGCGTCCGCGACCGCCATCGCGGGTTCGATATGCCCGGCCGTGCCCCCGCCGGCGACGATCACCGAGAGCGTCCGTTGCCCGGAACCCGTCGTGCCGCCGCTCTCGCCGGTTGTCACCTCGAATTACCTCGTTCTCTCGCATGTGTCATCGGATAGCTGGGCTCCCAGGCCCGGGTGGTGCGCCACGACGACGCTCCGCGCGCCTCCCGCCGTCCGGCGTCGGCGCTGCGTCGTCGTGCCGAATCCGAATCTATCGACCGCCGCGGTATCGCCGCACTCCCACCCCGCGTCTGCGCGGCCCCGCGGGTCCCGCCCGCGCCGCGCGACCGACCGGATTTGTCCGACCGCTTGCGCGCGGGCGGCAGTTCCCGCCGTCGCGGGCCGGACACCGCGCGGGCCCGCCCCGCACGGGCGGGCGCGTAGGTTTCCGGGATCGGCAGCCGCAGCAAGCGGCTGAACCGCCCGTCCTGACCGCCCTTCAGCGCCGCGATCGCCTCGGGTTCGTGCCGGGCCGCGCTCGCGATCAGGCCGAACATCATCAACGTGATCGCCAGCGACGAACCACCGGCCGATACCAGCGGCAACTGCAGACCCGTCACCGGCAGCAGGCCCACGACATAGCCGATGTTGATCAGCGCCTGCCCGGTGATCCAGGTGGTCGCGGCCGCGGTCAGCAATCGCAGGAACGGATCGGCCG
Source organism: Nocardia sp. MDA0666 (assembly GCF_003023875.1). Classification (NCBI taxonomy): domain Bacteria; kingdom Bacillati; phylum Actinomycetota; class Actinomycetes; order Mycobacteriales; family Nocardiaceae; genus Nocardia; species Nocardia sp. MDA0666. The sequence goes on along the minus strand of NZ_PYHT01000009.1, from coordinate 172,971 downwards.
AGCGGGCGGCGATGCGCAGTCCGACGAAGACGAACAGCGCGAAAAGCCCCAGTACGAGGGCACATCCGAGAAATCCGAGTTCCTCGCCGATGATGGCGAAGATGAAGTCGTTGTGCGCGTTGGGCAGATAACTCCACTTGGCCCGGCTCTGGCCGAGTCCGCGCCCCCAGATCCCGCCGTCGGCGAGGGAGAACAGCGCTTGGCGCGCCTGGTAGCCGATGCCCTGCGGATCGTCGCCGGGATTGAAGAACGCGCGCATGCGATCGGATCGATAGCCGGCCGACAGCGCCAGAATTCCCGCCGCGACCGCACCCGAGACCGCGATGGTCACGAACAGCCGCACCGGCAACCCGCCGAACCACAGCAGCGCGACCAGCACCAGGCCGACCGCGATGGTCGTCGACAGATTCGGTTCCAGCACGATCAGCAGACAGGTCAGCAGACCGGCCGGCACCAGCGGCACCAGAATGTCCTTGTACCCGGCCTGGTCGCTGCGGCGGGTCGCCAGCAGATGCGCGCCCCACAGGATCAGGGTGACCTTCACGATCTCCGACGGCTGCACCGAGACGAAGCCGAGGTCGAACCACCGGCGCGAACCCTGGACCTGCGAACCGATTCCGGGAATCAGCACCAGTACCAGCAGCAGCACCGACGCCGCGAACAGCGGGAACGACAGCTGCCGCAGCACCCGCATCGGAATACGCAGCGCCACATAGAACAGCGCCGCGCCCAGGCCCGCGAAGAACGCCTGCTGCATGAACAGCGAATAGGCCGAACCGCCGTCGGCGTAGGCCTCCACACTGGAGGCCGACAGCACCATCACCAGCCCGAGCACGGTGAGCAGGGTGGCGATGGTGACGACCAGGTGGAAATCGGCCAGCGGGCGCGCCAGCCAGGCACCGAACCAGGTGCCCACGGGCTTGCGCGCCGGTTTCGTCACTGCTGGCTCCCGATATCTCTCTCGTCCAGGGCCTGCACCGCCGCGACGAAACTGCGGCCGCGATGGGTGTAGTCGGCGAACATGTCCAGGGAGGCCGCGGCGGGGGCGAGCAGGACGGTGTCGCCGCGCCCGGCATATCCGGCCGCGATGCGTACCGCGCGGGCCATCACCGCGTCGGCGCCGTCGATCTCGGCGACCAGAGATGCCGTGGAGGGTTCCCCGCTCATCTGTGCATCGTCACCCGAACCGAGCTCGACCACCGGGACATCCGGCGCGTGTCGCGCCATTGCCGCCGCGATGATCGGCGCGTCCTGACCGAAGACCACCGCCGCGACGAGACGCTCGGCGACCTCCTCGACCAGATCGTCGATATGGGCGCCCTTGAGCTGGCCCCCGGCGATCCACACCACCTGCGGATGCGCCAGGATCGAGGACCGCGCGGCATGCGGATTGGTGGCCTTCGAATCGTCGACGAAGCCGACCCCGCCGAGTTCCCGCACGAAGGCGGCGCGGTGCGGGCCCACCTTGTGTTCGGCCAAGCCCTCCTTGACGAACTGCGGGGCCACGTCGATGGCACGGGTCAGCGCGGCCGCGGCCAGCGCGTCGGCGACACCGGCGGGGCCGGGCGGGCTGATATCGCCGACCTCGGCGAGGATCGCGGCCTTGGTGAAGGCGCGGTCCAGCAATTTGCCGTCGACCACACCGAGTTCACCGTCCGCCGGCACGCCGATCCGGAAGCCGACGGTGCGGCGCGCCTTGGACTTTCGCGCCAGCGCGGCGGCCACGGCGTCGTCGAGGCCGACCACGCCCACCCGGCCGGTGAGCGCCCGCGCCTTCGCGGCGGCATAGGCGTCGAGGCCGCCGTGCCAGTCCAGATGATCCTCGGCCACGTTCAGCACCACACCGGCCTCCGGGCGCACCGACGGCGCCCAGTGCAGCTGGAACGACGACAGCTCGACCGCGAGGATCTGCGGACCCGGGGTGCGCCGCAGCGCGTCCAGGATCGGCAGCCCGATATTGCCGCACGCGACGCTGGGCAGACCGGCCGCGCGCAGGATGGCGTGGGTCATCTGGGTGGTGGTGGTCTTGCCGTTGGTCCCGGTGATCACCAGCCATTTGCGCACCGGACCGTAGAGCCGCGCCTGATCCACCCACCAGGCGAATTCCACATCGCCCCAGACCGGAATGCCCTCGGTGACCGCGGAGACCAGGACCGGTGAACCCGGTCGCCAGCCCGGGCTGGTGATGACGAGCGCGAACCGTTCCAGCGCACCGGGTTCGAGCAGCGCGGCACCGGTGGCGGTGTCGAGGCCGAGTTCGGCGGCCTCGGCCATCGCCTTCTCCCCGGCGTCGGTGACCACCGGACGGGCGCCGATATCGCGCAGCGGCTCGATCAGCGAGCGCCCCGACACCCCCCATCCCGCGACGAGAACGTCACGGCCACGCAGGAATTCGAGCATGGGACCCGGTGATCGCAGGGCCCGCGGAGTATGTTCGACCATCGCTGCTTACCCGACCTGAGAGAGGTATTCGCTGTAGAACAAGCCCAGACCGACCGCCGCCGCGATTCCGGCGAGCAGCCAGAACCGGATGATGACCGTCGTCTCCGCCCATTTGCTCAGCTCGAAATGGTGATGGAACGGCGCCATCTTGAACAACCGGTTGCGGGTGGTCCGGAACACCGCCACCTGCAACACCACCGACACGGTCTCGGCGACGAACAGCGCGCCGATCACGACCATGAGCAGTTCGGTGCGGGTGGTGATCGACAATCCGGCGAGCAGGCCACCGAGGGCCAGCGAACCGGTATCGCCCATGAAGATCTTGGCGGGTGCCGCATTCCACCACAGGAATCCGACACACGCCGCAGCGCCGGCCGCACACACCAGCGCCAGATCCAGCGGATCGCGCACGTTGTAACAGCCGGCCTCGGCCTTGAATTCGCAGGCGTGGTAGTACTGCCAGAACGTGATGATCACGTAGGCGCCCAGCACGAGGCTCATCGATCCCGCGGCCAGCCCGTCCAGGCCGTCGGTGAGATTCACCGCGTTCGACCACGCGACCACGACCAGGCAGACGAACGCCAGGAAGATGATCACGCTCATCGAGACGGTGTTGATCTCGCGCACGTACGACAGGTGCCGGCTGGCGGGGGTCCGCCCGCCCGCGCCGCGGAACTGCAGCGCGAGCACCCCGAAGATCACCGCCGAACCGAGCTGGCCGATGTACTTACCGGCCGCGGTCAGGCCCAGATTGCGCTGCTTGCGCAGTTTGATGAAGTCGTCGATGAAGCCGACCACGCCCAGCGCGGTAGCCAGGCCGAGGACCAGCAGGCCCGAGACCGACGGCCCGTCGGCGTGATAGCCGATGCCGATCAGATGCGAGCCCAGATATCCGGCCCACATGCCGATGAGGATCGCGACACCGCCCATGGTCGGGGTGCCGCGCTTGGCCTGATGACTCTCGGGGCCGTCGATACGGATCTCCTGGCCGAATCCGCGCCGCGCGAACATGCGGATCAGCAGCGGCGTCAGCAGGATCGATACCGCCAGCGCGATCCCCGCCGCGAACAGAATCTGCCTCATCCAGCTGCCTCCGTGCCCTGCTCACCCGATGCGAGCACGTGTTGCGCCACCGCCCACAGACCGGCGGAGTTCGACGCCTTGACCAGCACCACATCACCGGCCGCGATCTCGTTGTCCAGCAGGGCGATCGCGGATTCGATATCGGGTACGAGGATGGATTCCTCGCCCCACGAGCCTTCCATGACCGCACCCTGGTGCAGCGCGCGGGCCGGGCGCCCGGTGCCGACCACGATCAGCCGGTCGACGTCCAGCCGCACCGCGAGCCGGCCGATGCTGTCGTGTTCGACGACCGATTCCTCGCCCAGTTCCGCCATTTCGCCCAGGACCGCCCAGCTGCGCCGGCCGCGCGGCGCGGCCGGCGTACCGCCGGCGCGCGACATCGACACCAGCGCCTTGAGAGCGGCGCGCATGGAATCCGGATTGGCGTTGTAGGAGTCGTCGACGACGGTGACCCCATCGGGCCGGGTCCGCACATCCATCCGGTGCGCCGAATCGACTGTCGCACCGGCCAGAGCACGGGCCACGGTGTCGAGATCCGCACCGCATTCGAGCGCTACGGCGGCCGCGGCCAGCGCGTTCGAGATCTGGTGTTCGCCGTACACCGCCAGATGCACCTCGGCGTGAGAACCATTGGCGTGCAAGGTGAATCGCGCCCGCGCGTCGGAGTCGAGCACGATGTCGGCGGCCCGCACATCGGCACCGGACGCCTGACCGAAGGTCACCACGCGGGCCCGCGTCCGGGCGGCCATCGCCGCCACCCGCGGGTCGTCGGCGTTGAGCACCGCGACGCCGGTCGGCGGAAGCGCTTCCACCAGTTCGCCTTTGGCCTGCGCGATGGCGTCGCGGCCGCCGAACTCACCCAGGTGCGCGGTGCCGACGTTGAGAACCACACCGATCCGCGGGGGCGCGATATCGGTGAGCGCCTTGATATGGCCCGGGCCGCGTGCGGACAGTTCCAGCACCAGGAAGCGGGAGTCGGCTCCCGCGCGCAGCGCCGTCCACGGATGGCCCAGTTCGTTGTTGAACGATCCGGGCGGGGCGACCACGGCACCCAGCGGCGCGAGCACACGCGCCAGCAGGTCCTTGGTGGAGGTCTTCCCGGCCGAACCGGTCACCCCGACCACGTTCAGGCCGGCCGCGGCCAGCCGGTCCACGCTCGCGCGCGCCAGTTTGGCCAGCGCCGCCAGCACGGCGGCGCCGGAGCCGTCGGTGTCGTGCGCCAGCACGTAGGAGCGGTTCGCCGCCGCGTCGGCCGCGGGGGCGAACGGTTCGACCACGATCGCCGGCACGCCGACCGGACGCGCCGCCAGCACCGCCACCGCCCCGGAGGCCACGGCCTTGCCGGCGTAGTCGTGCCCGTCGACGTGCTCGCCCGGCAGCGCCAGGAACAGGTCGCCGGAATTGATTCGGCGGGAATCGAATTCGACCGCACCGGTCACCGTCACCGCGGGATCGCTCACGTCGTGCAGCGTGCCGCCGACGATCTCGGCGATCTCCCGCAGAGTCATTTCGATCATGAAACCGTCAGGTCTTTCGTTTTACGTTCCAGGGCCTGTCCCAGCACCTCACGGTCGTCGAACGGATACTTCACACCCGCAATCTCCTGCCCGGTCTCGTGTCCCTTACCTGCCACCAGCACCACATCCCCCGGCCGTGCCCAATCCACGGCCGCGGCGATGGCGGCGGCCCGATCGCCGATCTCGCGCACCTCACCGCGCTCGGCCTCGGCGATACCCAGCGCGCCCGCACGGATCGCGGCGCGGATCTCGGCCGGATCCTCGGTGCGCGGATTGTCGTCGGTGATGACCAGCAGTTCCGCGCCGCGCGCCGCGGTGGCGCCCATCAGCGGCCGCTTACCGGCGTCGCGGTCGCCACCGGCGCCCACGACCACGGCCAGGCGGCCACCGGTGTCGCGCAGATGCCGGCGCAGCGTCGCGATCACCGATTCCACCGCGGCCGGCTTGTGCGCGTAGTCGACGAGGGCGAGGAAATCCTGCCCCGCGTTCACCCGCTGCATCCGGCCGGGCACATCCACCTCGCCCAGTGCCGCGGCCGCCACCGCCGCGTCGACACCCGCCGCGGCGCACACCGCGATCGCGAGCAGGCCGTTGGCGATGTTGTAGCGCCCGGGCAGTCGCAGCCGGGCCGGAATCTCACCGTCCGGGCCGACCGCGGTGAACTGCTGCCCGCCGTCGGCCAACGCGGCGGCGCCGGTCACCGTCCATTCCGGTTCGGTCTCCCCGGTCGGGCAGTCCGTGGTCGCCACGGTGACGACCCGGGCACGCCCGCTCGCCTCCCGCGCCAGCCGCCGGCCCCAGGCGTCGTCCACGCAGATCACGCAGGTATCGGCCGCGACCTGCCGCTGCGGCGACCCCGGATCCGGGACGAACAACCGGCGCTTGGCGGCGAAATAGTCCTCGAAATCGGCGTGGAAGTCCAGGTGGTCCTGCGACAGGTTCGTGAACGCGCCGACGGAGAAGTGCACACCGTCCACGCGGCCCAGCGCCAGCGCGTGGCTGGACACCTCCATCACCACGGCCTGCACACCCTGTTCCACCATCAACGCGAACATCGCGTGCAGTTGCGGAGCCTCCGGCGTGGTCAGCGCGCTGGGCACCCGGCGGTACTCGACGGCGCCGCTCGTCCCGGCAGCGCCCTCTTCCGGGTTCGCATCGACGCGCCGCGCGATCCGCGTCTCGATCGTGCCGATCAGGGCGGTCGACAGGCCGGCCGCGGTCAGTGCGGCCTCCACCAGATAGGAGGTGGTGGTCTTGCCCGATGTGCCGGTGATGCCGATGACCTGCAGTTGTCGCGACGGATGACCATAGATCGCCGCCGACAGTTCACCCAGCACCGCACGCGGGTCGTCGTGCACGAGGACCGGCACATCCAGTTCGCCGATCAGTTCGGCACCGGCCGCGTCGGTGAACACCGCGACCGCGCCGCGTGCCACGGCATCGGCGGCGAAGCGGGCGCCGTGGGCCTTGGCACCGGCCAGACCGGCGAACAGATCACCGGGCTGGACGGCGTTCGAGCGCTGTTCGATGCCGGTGATCTCGATCCCGGCCGGGTCGCCGGAGTTCAGCCGCGCACCGGTCAGTTCGGCAACGGCCTGCACCGGCGTCGGCAACGCAACGGCGGGGCGAAGCACCTGCGGGCTGGGCTGCACGGGCACCAGGCTCCTTTCGTGGGCGCACATCTGTGCATCGGGTCGAGATTCGGGGTCGGGGAGTCAGGTTACCTGTGGGCGATCGGCGGCCACGCAGCGTGGCCGCCTCGCGCGCACCGGCTCCCCGGCCTCACCGCGCCCGCACCCGCCCGTGCGGCGGGCCGCACACGGACACCCACGCTCCCGAAACCGGACATTCAGCCGCACACACCACTACATCGCCTGGAGCACAAGCTGTTTCGGCGGCACGGTCGACGGCGGAACGCGATCGCGCTGCAGCGCCCAGGAGGCGATGCTGTGGAACAGCGGCGCCGCCGACTGCCCACCGCTGCCGTCTGTGCTGCGCACGGGTGCGTTCAACATGATGCCGATGACGTAGCGCGGATTGTCGGCCGGGGCGATTCCGGCGAAGGTGATCCAATAACGGTCGGCGGAATAGCACTGGCATTTGTCGTCGATCTGCTGCGCGGTTCCGGTCTTCCCGGCGATCTGATAGCCCTCGACCGCCGCGGGAGCGCCCGTGCCCTGCTGGTATCCCATCGGATCGCGCTGCACCACGGCCTGGAACATCTGCCGCAGCGTACTCGCGGTCTGCGGGCTCACCACCCGCACGCCGTCCGGCTGCGGTTCGCTGCTGCGGTGCCCGTCGGGACCGATCACATCCTTGACGATGCGCGGCGGGATCCGCACCCCATCGTTGGCGATGGCCTGGTACATCCCGGTCATCTGCAGTAGGGTCATCGAAAGACCCTGCCCGATGGGCAGATTCGCGAATGTCGAACCGGACCACTGGTCGCGCGGCGGCACGATGCCACCACTTTCACCCGGCAGCCCGACACCGGTGCGCTGTCCCAGCCCGAAACGCTTGACCATATCCGCGAAGCGATCCTCGCCTACCCGCTGGGCGAGCATCAGCGTGCCCACGTTCGACGACTTACCGAAGATGCCGGTGGTGGTGTAGGGCATGACGCCGTGCGACCACGCGTCGTGGACGACGACCCCGCCCATGTGGATCTCCCCCGGGACCTGATGAACCTCGTCCGGGTTGGTCAGGCCGTATTCGATGGAAGCCGCCGCGGTGATGATCTTGTTCACCGAACCGGGCTCGTAGGCATTGGTCACCGACGGATTGCCGATATCGGCCGAGGCCCAGAACTTCGGATCCTGCGCCGGATTGAAGGTGTTGTCGTTGGCCATGGCCAGCACCTGGCCGGTGTGGGCGTCCAGCACCACCGCCGAGGCGTCCTGGGCGCCGGATTTGTCCTTGGCCTCCTGCACCTGCTGCTGCACGTAGTACTGCAGGTCGGAATCGAGGGTCAGTTCGACATTGGAGCCGTTGACCGCGGGCACCTTGTCGCGCTCGCTGCCGGGGATGACCGCCCCGTCGGAGCCGCGATCGTAGGTGTGCGAACCGTCGGTGCCGGCCAGCGTCGCGTCCATCGACGCCTCGAGTCCCACCTGGCCGTGCCCGTCCCAGCCGGTCGCGCCCACCACATTGGCCGCCAGCGCGCCGCCCGGATAGACCGGTGTGTCCTGACGTTCGGTCCCCACCTCGGGGAACTTCTCGGTGATCTCGTCGGCGACCCGGGAGTCGACGTTGTAGGCCAGGTAGGTGAACTGGTCGTCGCTGCGCAGTTTGGCGAGCAGCTCCGCTTCCGGGGGCGCGTCCTTGCCCAGCTTCTCGTGAATCGTCTTGGCGATCGCTTCCAGCCGTTTGTCGACCTCGGGCGCCTTGTCGCTCTTCGCCCGTGCGTCGGCCAGATCCTTGCGCACGGCGATCGGCCGGAAGCTGAGCTTCTTCGTCACGACGGTGAACGCGAGCGCGCGGCCGTCGCGATCGAGGATGGCGCCGCGTTGCGCCCAGTCGGTCTGATGCACCGTGCGCTGGCTCGCCGCCTCGGCCGACAGATTGGGCGCGGAAAATGTTTGCAGCCACAGCAATTGCATCGCGACGACGAGCAGTGCCACCAGCATCAGGACCCGTCCGACTCCGAACCGCAGCCGCGTGGAGGCATCCGCGGGCGAGCCCGCCCGCGGCCGGGGAGCGCGACGCGGCCGGGCGGGTGTGGATCGCATACCCGCCCGGCCGCGTCCGGTGGCACCCCCGCCGGTTCTGCCTCCACCGCGGCCGGTCATCGATCGGCCCCCTCGGGTGCCGCCTGGACCACCGGCTGGGTGCCGGCCGGCTGCGCGGCGGGTGCGACGGGTGCGGGCGGAGCTGTCTGTGCCGCCGGTTGCGTCCCGGCGGGCGCGACCGGAGCTGCCTGCGCCGCGGGCTCCGGCTCGGCGGCCGGTGCGGCCGGAGCCGCCTGGGCCGCCGGTTGCGTACCGGCCGGTGGTGCGGCCGGCGCTGCCGGTGCGGCCTGCACCGGCGCGGGCACCTGCGGCGGCTGGGCCGGCGGTTGCGGCGCGGTGGTGGTCGGGGCCTGGTTCTGCTGGGCCGGACCGGGAGCGGGAGCCGGCGTGGTGGTCACCGGGACCAGCCGTTCGCCCTGAGCCTGAGCGAGTTTCGGCGGCAGCGCCCCCGGTTTGGCGGGAGTCGTGTTGAGCGGCGGCACCGGCGCACCCTCGGCCGGTGTCTCCTTACCGATCACCGTGACCGAACCGTCGGGCGCCACGAGCAGGCGGGCGGGATCCTTGGCCGGGATCATGCCCAGTTCGCGCGCGCGGTTGGCCAGTTCGGGCGCCGAGTCGGCGGCCTCGACCTCGCGCTGCAGGGCCGCGCGCTCGTCGAGCAGCTGCCGGTTGATGCGGCGGGCGTCGCTGAGCTGATAGCTGTCCTCGGCGGCATGCGTGGTCAACACCAGGGTCGCGAGCAGACCGCAGCCGAGCAGGGCCAGGATCGCCGCCACGAACGGCAGCCGCCCGGCCATCATCGACCCGGCGCGCCCGGGTAGCGGCGGAAGTACGCGCTCGCCCGCCCGATTGCGCCGACGCGCATACGCGCGTTGGGCCGCACCGGATTTCACGCGGTCGGCGCTGTGCGCTCGCCGCGGCGCGGACCGCTGCGTCCGCTGTGGTGCGTCCACCCGTGTCCGCACGCTCATATTCCTGCCTCCCCTACCGATTTCCTCTGGGACTGCCCGTCGTAGTGCTGCCGCACCGGCAATACCCCCGTAGCCGGATCGCTGTCACCCGGCCGCCTGTATTCGCTCCGCGGCCCGCATACGCACCGGCGCCGCGCGTGGGTTCTCCTCGATCTCCGTTTCGCTCGCCTTCTCCGCGCCCCTGGTCAGAATCGCGAATTCCGGTCCCATACCGGGCAATTCGACGGGCAGGTCCAATGGTGTGCGCGAGGCCGAGGCCTGCGCGAAGATCTGTTTGACGACCTTGTCCTCCAGCGACTGGTAGGACATGACGACGATCCGCCCGCCGACCTCCAGCGCGGCCAGAGCCGCCGGCACCGCGGCCTCCAGCGACTCGAGTTCGCGATTGACCTCGATCCGCAAAGCCTGGAAGGTGCGTTTGGCCGGGTGCCCGCCGGTACGCCGGGTCGCCGCCGGGATCGCGTCGTAGAGCAGCTCCACCAGTTGCGCACTGGTCGTGAACGGCCGCTGCGCGCGCCGGCGGAGGATCTCGCTCGCGATCCGGCCCGCAAAGCGTTCCTCGCCATAGGTTTTCAGGATCCGGGCCAGGTCGCCGTGGCTGTAGGTGTTGAGCACATCGGCCGCGGTGAGGTCGGCGGTCGGATCCATCCGCATGTCCAGCGGAGCGTCCACCGAATAGGCGAATCCCCGCTCGGCCTCGTCGAGTTGCATCGAGGACACACCGAGGTCCATCAGCACCGCGCGCACCGAACCGCGTTCCGGCAGCCCGGCCTGCCGCAGCGCGCCGGGCAGGCCGTCATATCTGGTGTGCACCAGCGTGATTCGGTCGGCGAAGGGCTCGAGCCGCTCGCCGGCCAGGCGCAGCGCCTCGGTATCACGGTCCAGCCCGATCAGGTGGATCGCGGGATAGGTCCGCAGAAAATGTTCGGCATGCCCGCCCAAACCGAGCGTGGCGTCGACCAGGACACCGCCGGATTCCAATGCGGGGCCGAGGATTTCGTCGGCACGACGCAAGAGGACCGGAACATGGCGGGGGCGGTCGCTGTCATGATTCACCTCGACCTCCCGGATCCTGGCTCACGGTGCTTGCGACGGGTGGATGGCCTAACGAGTGGACAGCCAATGCCCCGGGGTCTCTGACCGAACACGGCACCTGGCGTTGGGGAAGTACGTCAGGGTCCGTGCCGGGCAGAGGCCGCAGGGCACTCGCCTGTCTCGGATCAGAAAATTCCGCCCAGCGACTCGTCTCCTGCCAGCGAGTAGTCCTCCTCGTGCTCGGCGAGGTAGGAATCCCACGCCTGTTTGTCCCAGATCTCGAGGAAATCGACCGAGCCGATCACCACGCAGTCCTTGGACAGGTTCGCGTAGCGGCGATGTTCGGCCGACAACGTGATCCGGCCCTGCCCATCGGGACGTTGTTCGTCCGTGGACGCCGCCAAGGCACGAACGAAAGCCCTTGCCTGCGGGTTGCTTCGGGACGCCGCCGCGGCTCGCCGCGCCAGGGCGGTGAACTCTTCTTTGGGATAGACGGCAAGGCTGTGGTCCTGACCTTTCGTGACCATCAACCCTCCCGCCAGCTCGTCGCGAAACTTCGCAGGCAACGTCAGTCGCCCTTTGTCGTCCAGCCGAGGCGTGTAGGTACCGAGAAACACAGTCTCGACACCTCCCGCTCGATCACCTCGTCTGATCGGCTCTTATCAGTGCGCGCTCCACATTACCCCACTTTCCCCCACTTTCAATCGAAAGCCGCGGTGATCTCGGTCCCCGGTTCGGGGATCCAGCAGGTCAGCTCAGCTATCACCGCGGTGGGGAGATTTCGTCGAGTTCCCCCGACACGCGCCGCCGGCGGGGCGGGCCGCCCGACAACCATCAGCAAACCCGCAGCTGGGAGCCGCCCCGGCACGCGGTGGGTGAGAGTGGGGGCCGGGCGTGGGGCAAGGTGGGGAAATGCGGGGGCGACGAATCCGGCGCAGCGTGAACGCGATCCGGATCACTCCGCGAAAAGAAAACGACACGCCGCACATCACGGCGTGTCGTTCGAGGTTGTTCCGTTGTCGGCTACTTGGTACCGGGCACGGCAATCATCGCGCAACCACATTCGATCGCTCGCCGCCGCCTCGGGGCGCGAGCGGAGGCTCAGCTGTCCTGTTCGAAGCGGCGCCTGAACCGATCTTCCATGCGAGCGGAGAAGCCACCGGCCTTGCGTTGCTTACTCTTTGCCGCACGGCCGGGAATACCACCGGGGCCGGAGGAGGCGTCGTCGCCGCCTCGGCCGCTCTTGGTCATACCCGAGCCGCCCAGCAACAACAACACACCCGCGCCGAACATCACGATGAAGCCGAGCAGGCTGATGATGGGGAATCCGCCAGGCTTGACGGGCAGGGCGATTCCCGCGATGAGAAGAACGAGGCCGAGGACGAAGAGCGCGGCCGCCTGAAGTCTGCGTCTTCCGGTGGCAGAGCGAAGCCGACCACCACGCACGGTCGAGGCGAATTTAGGGTCCTCAGCATAGAGCGCGCTCTCGATCTGTTCGAGCATGCGCTGCTCGTGCTCGGAGAGTGGCACGGTACCTCCCCCGGCACTAGGTCCTGGTTGTCGCCTCCGGGTAGACGACAAGTAGCCGACCTTGGCGGCTACTGCCACCAATGATACGAGTTCGATCAGTGCACTACCACCTACTCGCCGATGTTCACGCCGTGCCGTCGGTGAGCCAGCCCGGCGCGGGACGCAACCGGGCCGCGGTAATCGCCAGCGCATCCTCCACATCGCGCAGGAATGCCTCCACCCGCGAGGCGAACTCGTCGGCCTGGGTATCGCTGATCGCGCGGTCCAGTCCGGCCTCGAGCGCCGCCCTGGTTTCGGAGAAGGAACTGAAGTAGTCCGACCACATGACGAATTCCGGAGCGGCCTGTTGCATCAGCACCCACGCGTTGCGGGAGCGAGCCCGCGGCGCCCGGTCGGCTCCGGTCGCGGCCAGCACCGCCCCGGCGCCGCGCAGGGCCGCCAGATACGCGCTGCGCAGCCGCTCGCTCGGGTCGGGTTCGGCCCAGGCCTGCTGCACCATCGTGTCCGCCCGGTCGAGCAGACCGCCCGCCCGGCCGGCACGTCGCGGATCGTCCATCCGACCAGCCATCTCGACACCTCCACATTTCGCATACCGGGCCCGGTCGACCGCGCCGAACCGAACAGGTATTCGAACGTTTCAATTGAATGTGAATATAGAGACGACCACCGACAGACTTTCGCGCCGAACGAGAGCCGCGCACCCTGGATGGGGACCCCGCACCCCGTCCGACCCCGCATCCGACGTCCGCCCCAGACCCCAGACACCTTCGACAGACAGAGACGGCCCCGAAGATATGGCTCCCCGCACATGACCGCCGTCAGGCCCCGCCACACCCCCGCGCCCGTCGTCGTCGACCTCTCGGCCGCGATGTTGCGCCACCGGTTGAACGACGCCCTCGCCGTGTACGTCGCGGCGATGGACTATCCACGCGGCACCGAACATCACCGCGCCCCGATGTGGGCCGAGCACACCACCCGGCCGGGCTGGCAGGCCGTCGCCGCGGTGGTCCCCGACGACAGCGGCCAGGTCGACCTGCGCACCGCGCCGATCGTCGCGATCGCCTACGGATATCGCGGTGCGCCGCACCAGTGGTGGCATCAGCAGGTGCACACCGGAATGCGCCGCTCGGGCTGGCCGGAGCAGACCGCGCGCGCTCTGCTGTCGGACTATTTCGAACTGACCGAATTGCACGTCCATCCGTCCGCCCAGGGTCGCGGCATCGGCGAGACCCTGTTGGTGCGGCTGCTCGAGCAGCGCACGGAGGCGGCGGTACTGCTGTCCACACCGGAGGTCGACCGCGAGGCCAACCGCGCCTGGCGGCTGTATCGCCGGCAGGGATTCACCGATGTGGTCCGGCATTTCGTCTTCTCCGGCGATACCCGGCGCTTCGCAGTACTCGGCCGCCGGCTACCGCTGCGGACGCCCGAGCAGTGACGACGCTGATCCTCGGCTCCGGCCACAACGCACTGGTCGCGGCCTGCTATCTGGCACGGGCGGGGCATCCGGTGGAGGTTCTCGAGCGCGACGAGGTGCTCGGTGGCGCGGTGTCGACGGTCGAGCGCTTCCCTGGGCATCTCGTGGACCGCGGTTCCTCGGCGCACATCATGATCCGCCACACCGGCATCATCGAGGAACTCGAGCTGGAGAAGTTCGGGCTGCGCTACATCGACTGCGATCCTTGGGCTTTCGCGCCCGCGCCGGCGGGTTCCGGCGCCGAGCCGATCGTCTTCCACCGCGATGTCGACCGCACCTGCGCCTCGATCGAACGGGCCTGCGGCGCCCGCGACGCCGAGGCCTACCGGCGGTTCGTCCGCACCTGGGGGCCCCGGGCCCAGCGGGTGATGCGGGCGTTCGGCGGCGCGCCGACGCCGGGCCGGTTCCTGCGCGCGTTCTGGGGCCTGGACGCCCGGGGCGGCGGCAGCGCGCTGTCGCGGGAATTCCTGCAGTCCGGAGACGCCCTGCTGGACAGCTGGTTCGACGACGAGCGATTGAAGGCGGCGCTGGCTTGGTTCGGCGCGCAGTCCGGGCCGCCGATGTCGGAACCCGGCACCGCGCCGATGGCCGGTTTCGCCGCATTGATGCACACGTTGCCGCCCGGCCGCGCGGTCGGTGGCAGCGGCGCGCTCACCACGGCACTCGTGGCGCGGTTGCGCGCCGACGGCGGAACCGTCTGCGCCGGTGACGAGGTGACCGAGCTGCGCCGCTCCGGCGACGGCTGGCGGGTGCGCACGGCAGGCGGCCGCGACCTGTTCGCCCGCACCGTGATTTCCGGCACACACGTGCTCACCACCCTGGAGTTGTTGCGGCGCGGCGGATTCGACGACACCGTCCTCGCCGACTGGCGGCGCCGCATCCGGGTCGGGCCCGGTATCGGCATGGTGGTGCGGGCCGCCACCACCGCACTTCCGGCGTATCCGGGCGCCGAACAACAGGTGTCGACCCGCGGACTGCAACTGCTGGTGTCCGATCGACGGCAGTTGCGCCTGGCCCACGCCGCCGCGCTGGCCGGGGAACTGCCGCCGCGTCCGGTGGTGCTGGCGATGAGCTTCAGCGCCCTCGACCCCACGATCGCGCCACCCGGCGAACATCAGCTGTCGCTGTGGGCGCAGTGGCATCCACACCGGCTCGCCGACGGCAGCGACTGGCACGCGCACGGTGAGCGCGAAGCCGACCGCATCATCGCCGAAGTCGATTCCTACGCACCGGGTTTCGCAGCTTCGGTGCGGCAGCGGTACGTGCAGACCCCCGCCGATCTGGAGAGCGAACTGGGGCTGATCGGCGGCAACGTCATGCATGTCGAGATGTCGCTGGATCAGATGTTCTTCTGGCGGCCCATTCCGGAATTGTCCGGACAGAAGGTGCCGGGTGCGCCCGGGCTGTTTCTGACCGGGGCCTCCACCCATCCCGGCGGTGGGGTGTCGGGAGCCAGCGGGCGTACCGCGGCGGGTCTGGTGCTGCGCTCGCTGCGTCGCGGCCGTTTCGCGCGGCGATGACGGCGCGGCAGTGGCCGGCGGTGACCGCCGTGGCCTGGGTCGCGGCGCAGATCGCCTATCCCCTCACCGACGGCTCCGCGCGTGATCGGGTGACGGTCCTGATCGTCGCGCTGTCGGCGGCCACCGCGCTGCTGCACGCCTGGGTGGCCCGGGGCATCGGCTGGGCGGCCGGGTATGCGGTGATCGTCGGCGGCGTCGGCGCGGTCGCCGAAATGATCGGTACCGCACGCGGTTTCCCGTTCGACTGCTATCACTACGCGCATGGCCGGATCGGGCCCGACCTCGCCCAGGTGCCACTGGTCGTGCCGGTGGCCTGGGTCGGCGGCCTCTATCCGATCTGGGTGGCGACCGGGCTGCTGTGCCGCCGCACCGTCACCCGCATCCTGGCGACCGCGGTGGGCGCGGTGGGCTGGGATCTCTACCTCGATCCGCAGATGGTGGCCGACGGGCAGTGGACCTGGTGTTCGGCCCATCCGGGCCTGCCCGGAATCGGCGATATCCCGTATACGAACTACCTGGGCTGGTTCGCGGTCGGCGCCCTGATGGCGACCCTGCTCGCGGCACTCGAACGCCGCTGCGCCCCGCGTGGCGCCGGACCCGCGGTACCGATCGCGGTGCTGCTGTGGACCTGGTTCGGATCGGCGCTGGCCCATGCGGTGTTCCTGGATCTGCCCGCATCCGCGGGGTACGGCCTGATCGGCCTCGGAGTGGTGGCCGTACCCACGGCGGTGTGGGTCCTGCGGGAGGCTCGACACCGCGACCGGCTGCCCGCGCCGCCGTAAACGCCCGTCGCGTGCCGACGATCACAGCGGCTCATGGCACGATGTGTGCCGTGCAGCCGAGTCCGACACCATCGATGCCAGAGTCGACCCACACGCCGCGGCGAACCCGGCGTCGTCGCCTCTGGTCCGTAGCCTTGCTGGCGCTGCTGCTGGCACCGTTGCTGACCGGCTGCCTGCGGGTCCAGGTGTCGATGGGCGTGTCCTCGAACGACCGCGTGTCCGGGCACCTGGTGGCCGCGGTGATCCCGGCCAACGACAAGGACAAGGGCCCCGAGCTGAAGGCGCCGGAGACGCTGGCCGCGAAGATCCGGGTGGAGCCCTACAGCCAGGACGGCTACGTCGGCAGTCAGGTCTACTTCGACGACCTGACCTTCGGCGAGGTGCAGCAGCTGGGCGCGCTGTCGGATCAGACGCAGGGCATGTTCAACCTGCAGTTCATCCGCACCGGCGACAAGGTGACGCTCACCGGCCGGGTCGACCTGAAATCCGTTCCGCCGCAAGGTTCCGACGTGCAGTTCACCGTCGCGTTCCCGGCCCGGGTGGGAACCACCAACGGCACCCGCCAGGGCGATTCGACGGTCTCGTGGAAGCTTCCGGCCGGCGATGTGAGCACCGTGAAGGCCGAGGTCAGCTACGCCGATCCGAACACCCGTTCATTCGCCGGCTGGGCCGGAATCGTCGGCGGCATCACCCTCGCGGTGGCCGCCATGGTCGCGGTGCTGGCGTATCTGAATCGCAACCCCACGCCGCCGTGGCGTCCGCGGGTGAAACAGGACGCCTGAGCCGGACCACGATGGGCGCCGCGAGCACCGTCCCCGCCGCCTCGGCGCAGCCGCCGGGAGAGGCAATATGACGCCGCGCGGCGCGCGGTCGGTAGTCGAGACGATCGTCACGGCGGGCGCGATCGTGGCCGGTACGGGATGTGCGGTGGCGTCGGTGAACCTGATCGCGATGCGGCGGCTGCGGGCCGGCGCCACACCGGTGATCGAACCGGTGATCATCGCGATCCCGGCCCGCGACGAAGCCACCCGCCTCCCGCGGTTGATCGCGGATCTGCGTGCCCAGCAAGGTGTTTCGCGTATGCGGATCTGGATCCTCGACGACGGATCCACCGACGGCACCTTCCCGGCCGCCGTCGAGGCGATCGGTGACGACGACCGCTTCACCGTGGTCGCGGCCGACACCGACCCCGAACCCGGATGGACCGGCAAGACCGCCGCCTGCGCGCGCCTGGCCGAACTCGCGGGCGTCACCGCCGACCCGCCGCCCGGTGCCCTGATCTTCCTCGACGCCGACGTGCGGCTGCGCCCGCAGGCCGTCGCCGCGGCGGTGAGCGAATTGCGCCGCAGCGGTGCGGGTTCGGTGTCGCCGTGGCCGTATCAGCGGGCCGGATCGCTCGCGGAGGCGCTGGTGCAGCCGCTGCTGTGCTGGTCGTGGGCCACGACGCTGCCGGTGCGGCTGGCCGATCGCAGCCTGCGGCCCTCGACCGCGGTGGCGTGCGGGCAGTTCCTCGTCTTCGACGCCGCGGTCTATCGCGCGGTGGGCGGGCATGCGGCGGTGGCCGGTTCGATCACCGAGGATCTGGCGCTGGCGCGGGCGCTGCGCCGCGCCGGACACCGCACCGTGCTGGCGGCGGCGGGGACGCTGGCGAGCACTCGAATGTACCGGGGCGCAGCCGAAGTCGACGGCGGCTACACCCGCTGGCTGTGGTCGGCCTACGGCGGCCCGGCCGGTGCGGTAGCGGTGGATACCGTCGCCGCGGTCGCGTACGTGCTCCCCGCACTCGCGGCGCTGTTCGGCCGCGGCCGGATCCGGCGGACAGGTGTCACCGGCTACGGATTGGGTGTCGCGAGCCGGCTGCTGGCCCGCTCACTGGAATCCGGGACGGGCCCGCGCGGCGCCGATATCGGTGCGGCGCTGGCACATCCGGTGTCGATCGGCGCGTATCTGCGGCTGTCGGGCCGGTCGTGGCTGCTGCACCGGCGCGGCGCACTGAGCTGGAAGGGGCGCCCGGTACCGGACGGCCCGGGCCGCTCCCGGCCCGGGCGCGCCGAACTCAGGGCACCGAGGTAACGCCGACCGTCGGCAGGAACATGCAGGTGTTGGCGCCGTTGCGGACCGTGCCGAACACCGCCGCCAGCACCGTTCCGGAGCCGGTGTCCACCGGCACCGCGCGCACCCCGCCGACCGGCAGCGACGCCAGGAAGAAGTTGCGGATCGCCTGTTCGAACGCCGGGCGCACCTCGGGCGGCAGATTCGGCGGCACCATCGAGCCGATGACCTGGGACAGCGGGCCCATGGCGGCGAATCCGCCGCGGCCATTGGACACGTTCAACCAGGCCACCTGCATCCCGGTGGTGTCGGCGCCGTCGGGACCCATGCCGTAGGGGACGAAGGCGAACATCGTCTGGCCCGCCTTCACCGCGGACAGGTCCAGACCGGGTACCGGCACCGCCAGTTTGGGCCACGGCCCGGGCACCGCACCGGCCAGCGCCGGAACGAGCCCGAGGGTGCTGCCGTCCTGGCAGAACGCCGACCCGGACGGATACAGGAACGGCTGGATACCCAGCTGTTTCAGCGAGTCGACCGCCGACTGATACGCGCTCAGCAAATCCGTCGCCGCCGCCGGGTTCTGGCCCAGGGCGGCGATGGTGGCGGCGGGGTCGGGCGGGGCGGCGGTCGCGGCGGCGGCGCCGGCGAAGGTCAGCGCACCGGTCACGGTGAGCGCTGCGGAAAGACGGACGAGACTGGTCACCACGGCCATCGGGGTTCTCCTGAGTTCGGCGGAACATCCGCACCAGGGTCGGTCCGCCGGGCCGCACAGCATGACTCGGGGACCTCCGCGTCGTCACGGTGCACGAGAGGGTACCGCCGGTGGAGGCGAATGCGTGGCAACACGCCCGCGAAACGCCGATCAGGCGCTGACGGCCGCCGGAGTCACCGTATAGCCGAGGTTGGTGAGCACCTCGGTGGTCGCCTTGGCGAAGTTCAGGGTGATGAAATGCAGGCAGGGCGCGCCCTCGTCGATCAGTCGCTGCCCGATCTCCGTGGCGATCTCGATGCCCACCGCGCGCACCGCGTTGCGATTGGCCTCCGGGTCGTTACCGGCCGCCTGCTCGAGCCGCTGCATGACCCGCGCGGGCAGCGGCCGGCCCGACAGTTCCTCGGCGCGCTGCACCGTGCGCAGGGAGGTGATCGGCATCAACTCGGGAATGATGGGCTTGGCGCCCTGTTCGGCGTCGTAGGCCGCGACCCGATCGCGCAGGCGCAGATAGTGTTCCACGTCGAAGAACATCTGCGTGATCGAATATTCCGCTCCCGCACGCAGTTTCGCGGTCAGATAGCGCGTGTCGTGGTCCAGGTCGGGAGATCGGTAGTGGCCCTGCGGAAACGACGCCACGCCCACGTGGAAGTCGCCGAGTTCGCACACCATGCGCACCAGTTCCTCGGCGTATTCGACACCGTCGGGATGTTTGCGCCACTCCCCCAGCGGATCGCCCGGCGGGTCGCCACGCAGTACGAGCATGTTGCGAATGCCGGCGTCGGCGTAGCTGCCGACGATGGATCGCAGTTCGGCGACGCTGTGCCCGACCGCGGTCAGATGCGCGACGGTGAGCAGTGTGGTTTCGCGGGCCAGCTGCCCGGTGATGCGCGCGGTGCGATCGCGGGTGGATCCGCCCGCACCGTAGGTCATCGACACGAACGCCGGATGCATCCGCTCGAATTCACGGGCGGCGCGCCACAGCCGTGCCTCGGCGGCGGCGTCGCGGGGCGGGTTGAATTCCACCGAGAACGGAATGGTGCCGTCGGGGCGGCGGCCCAGCTGCCCCACCACGGAGGGAGTTCCGGACGGCGTCCGGGAAGGTCGGCCTGGGGTCGATCGTCCCCGTACGTTGTCGAAACTCACCGGTCCAGTGTAGTAGGACACCCTCGCTCGACGGGCCGCCCGGTCCGGATCCGTGCCGGTCCAGCCGCTGGTGCGCCTCGGGCCGGGCCTGTGCATCGCCCGCGCGGCCCACCGTCCGCCCAGCCGACTCCGCGACGGCGTCCCCACCCGCTTGCGATCTGTCGACCGGCCGCCCCCGAGCGCCACGTGACGGTCGCGCACGGACCGGCCGACCGGCCTCGATCTCCCCGGTCCGGTGCGGTGCGGTGCCGGTCACGTGCCGGCTACGGCGCTGTCGGGCGGTGGAACCGACGCAGTAAGGTTCACGGTGGTCCGGCAGGCGCCGCGACGCGAACCCGTTCGCGATGGCCTGCCGGAGGGAATCGGCGGGACCGCCGCAGCCGTCGCCGGTGCAGAAGCAGGGTCTCGCCGGCCACATTCTCGGCACGCCGGAAACGCCCCGGCGTGCCCGGTATCGGCTCGCCGATACGACGAACTATCTGGAGGTTGCGTTGTCCGTTGGTCCGGCCAGCCCGGCACGTCCGGCACGTCCGGCGCCGAACGACTCCGCGGCGCTGGTGCGCGCGGTCGAACAGGCGCTGACCGGATTCTTCGCCGGCCGCCGCGAACTGGTCGCCGAACTGGGGCCGGTCGTCATCTCCGCCACGGCCGCCCTCGAGGATTTCGTGCTGCGCGGCGGCAAGCGGACCCGGCCGTCGTTCGCCTGGACCGGATGGCTCGGGGCGGGCGGCGACCCGACCGGTGACCAGGCCGAATCGGTCCTGACCGCATGCGCGGCGCTGGAACTGGTGCAGGCGTGCGCGCTGATCCACGACGACATCATCGACTCCTCCCGCACCCGGCGCGGCTTCCCGACCGTGCACGTGGACTTCGAACATCGCCACCGCGACCGCGCCTGGGGTGGCGATTCGGCGCATTTCGGCGTGAGCGTCGCGATCCTGATCGGCGATCTGGCGCTGACGTGGGCCGACGACATGGTCGCCGCGGCCGGGCTGGATGCCGCGGCCCGGGCCCGGTTCGCCCCGGTCTGGGCGGCGATGCGCACCGAGGTGATGGGCGGTCAGCTGCTCGACGTGCACGGTGAGGCCGGCGCCGACGATTCGGTGTCCGCCGCGCTGCGGATCAACCGGTACAAGACCGCCGCCTACACCGTGGAGCGGCCGCTGCACCTGGGCGCGGCACTGGCCGGGGCCGATCCGGAACTGATCGCCGCCTACCGCGAGTTCGGCACCGATATCGGCATCGCCTTCCAGCTGCGCGACGACCTGCTCGGCGTCTTCGGCGACCCGGCCGTCACCGGTAAACCGTCCGGTGACGATCTGCGCGAGGGCAAGCGCACGGTCCTGGTCGCCGAGGCGCTGCGCCGCGCCGACGCCACCGATCCCGCGGCCGCGCGGCTGCTTCGCTCCGCGCTGGGCACCGACCTCGCCCCCGAACAGGTCACCGAGTTGCGCAACCTCATCACCGGACTCGGCGCCGTCGACGATGTGGAGCGCCGCATCACCGAACTCACCGACCGCGGCCTCGGCGCGCTGGCGGCCAGTTCGGTCACGCCCGAGGCCGGCGATCGGCTGCGCGCGATGGCGCTGGCCGCGACCAGGCGGGTGGCATGAAAACCGTTGCCGGACAGTGTGATCGGATCGTCGTCGTGGGCGCCGGACTGTCCGGGCTGGCCGCGGCGCTCTATCTGACCGGAGCGGGACGCCGGGTCACCCTGCTCGAACGCGCCGATCATCCGGGTGGGCGGGTCGGCGTGTACCGCGGTCCGGATTACGAGATCGACTCCGGGGCAACGGTTCTCACCCTGCCCGGGCTGATCGACGAGGCGCTGGCCGCGGTCGGCACCGATGCCGCGGCCCACGGACTGCGGATCCACCGCCTCGATCCCGCCTATCAGGCGCGCTTCGCCGACGACAGTGTGATCGGCGTGTACGCGGATCCGGAGCGGATGGCCGCCGAGGTGCGGCGCGCGTGCGGTGCCACGCACGCGCAACGCTATCTGGACCTGCGGGACTGGCTGGCCCGGATCTACGCCGGCGCCTACGACCAGTTCATGGACACCAATTTCGATTCCCCGCTCGACATGGTCCGCATCCCCGAGAAGCGCGCGGCCCTGTGGGAACTGGTGCGCCTCGGCGCCTTCGGCCGGCTCGGCCCGCGCGTCCAGCGCATCCTGGGCGATCCGAAGTTGGCGCGGCTGTTCACCTTTCAGGCCCTCTACGCCGGGACCGCACCCGCGCAGGCATTGGCCGTCTACGGCGCCATTCCGCATATGGACACCTCGCTGGGCGTCTATTTCCCGATCGGCGGCATGCGGGCGATCACCGCGACACTGGCGGCCGCGTTCACCGGCGCCGGCGGGCAGCTGGAACTGAACTGCGAGGTCAGCGGTATCGAGTATCACGCCGGACGCGCCCGGCGGGTCCGCACGACGGACGGGCGCGGCTTCGACTGCGACGCGGTGGTCCTGACCGCCGACCTCGGCTCGCTGAGCCGCTTCGGCATTCGCCGGCGCCGCCCGCTACGTGCGGCCCCTTCCGCCGTGGTTGCCCACGGCACCATCCCGGCCGAGGTGGCCGCGCGGTGGCCCCTACAGGCCCACCACACCATCGATTTCGGCCGGTCCTGGAACGAGACCTTCGCCGAAATCGCCGCCCGGCGCGGCCGCGGGCGGCTGATGAGCGATCCGTCGCTGCTGATCACCCGGCCCGCGCTCAGCGACGCCGGTCAGTTCGTCGAACGGCCCACCGGCCGCTACGAACCGCTGTCCGTGCTGGCACCGTGCCCGAATCTCGATGCCGCGCCGCTGGATTGGCCGCGTCTGGGATCGGCGTACCTGGGAGAACTACTCGCCGTGCTGGAACAGCGCGGCTACCGGGGTATCGTCGAGCATTTCACCGTCGATCACCTCGACACGCCGCAGACGTGGTACGAGCAGGGCATGATCGCCGGAACGCCGTTCTCGGCGGCGCACCTGTTCCGCCAGACCGGACCGTTCCGCACCCGCAACCTCGCCCGCACCCCGGCCAACGTGGTGCTGGCCGGATGCGGCACCACACCGGGGGTCGGCGTGCCGACCGCGCTGCTGTCGGGAAAACTGGCCGCCGAACGCATTACCGGCACCTTCCGGCACGCCGAGGACGCCACGGCGCCGACCGGCGCGCCAGGGTTGCCGGCAAACCGTTAAACTGGCCCGCGAACTGACCACTCCCGCGGTTCCGCACCGCACGACATTCCCGGGGGGAAGACGACCCATGCCGACCCCCGATATGGACACTGCCCCGGTGACAGCGCCGGTGACCAGCACGGTTACCACGGTGCCGGTGACCGTCGTGCCGGTTCCCGAGCCGGCCGTGCACACCGTGCGCTGGTGGGTCCGCTGGGCCGGTGACTTCTTCCGCAGCCCCGAGGGACACGCCGCCCTGCTCGGCTTCTGGGGTGCGGTCCTGATCACCTTCGGTGGCCTGGGCGCCGGCGCGGTGCGCCGCAGCGATCCGCTGCTGGAGGCGGCACATCTTTCCTGGCTGCGATTCGGGCACGGCTACGCGCTGGCCACCATCGTGGTGTGGCTGGGTGTGCTGTCGATGATCATCGCCTGGGTCCGCTTGGGGCGCATCACCATCGGCACCGGCGCGCGCCGCGGTCCCGGCAGCACCGTGACGCTGAACGAACTGCGGGTGATCGTCGGCATCTGGATCCTGCCGCTGCTGTTCGCGGTGCCCATGTTCAGCCAGGACGTGTACTCGTATCTGGCGCAGGGCGCACTGCTGCGCGACGGTTTCGACCCCTACAAGGTCGGCCCGGTGGTCAATCCCGGTGTGCTGCTGGACAACGTGAGCCCGGTGTGGACCACCACCACCGCGCCCTACGGTCCGATCTTCCTGCTCATGGGGCAGGCCATCACCAGCATCACCGGTGACAACGTGGTGGCCGGCACCATCGCGATGCGCCTGGTCATGCTGCCGGGCCTGGCCCTGATGATGTGGGCCGTCCCGCATATGACCAAACACCTCGGTGGCAAGCCGACGGTGGCGCTGTGGCTGGCGGTGCTCAACCCGCTGGTGCTGATCCACCTGATCGGCGGCGTGCACAACGAGATGCTCATGGTCGGCCTGATGGCCGCCGGCATCGCCCTGGTGCTGGAGCGGCATCACGCGGCCGGCATCGTGGTGGTCGCGATCGGTGTCGCGATCAAGGCGACGGCCGGTGTGGCGCTGCCGTTCCTGGTGTGGATCTGGATGATTCACGAGCGCGAGCGGCGAGCCGCGGAGAACAAGGGACCGCTGCCGCATCCGATTCGCACCTTCGCCAAGATCGCCGGCCTCGGCGTGTCGGTGTTCGCGGTGGTCTTCGTGGCCGCCTCCGCAGCCGCGGGTGTCGGTATCGGCTGGCTGACCGCGCTGTCTGGATCGAAGAAGATCATCAACTGGCTCTCGCTGCCGACGGTCATGGCGCACATGGTCACCTGGGTGACGCCGCTGAATCTGGGTGAGGTGCTGGTGTGGACGCGCGGACTCTGCGCGCTCGCGCTGGTCGCGATCCTGGCGTGGACCTGGTGGCGCTACAAGAGTTCCGAACGCGATGCGGTGATGGGCATTCTCATCGCCTTCGTCGCGATCGTGATCCTCTCTCCAGCCGCGCTGCCCTGGTACTACTCGTGGCCGCTGGCGCTGGCCGCCGGATTCGCCATGTCCACCACCACGTTGATGATCCTCGTCGGGTTGTGCACCTGGTTGATGCTGGTGTTCCAGCCGGGCGGATCGATCGGCCTGTACAACGTCTGGCACGTCGCGGCGGCCACCTTCGTCGCGGTCGTGGCGGCACTGTCGCTGCGCAAGGTGGATCCGCTGCGGCTGCGCGCCGATTCGGGCAGACCCAAGCAATGACCGGCCGCGGCGCCGACGCCGACCTGGCGGCCGCATACCGGCACTGCAGGGCCATCGCGGCGGAACACGGCCGCACCTACTTCCTGGCCACCCGCCTGCTGACCCCACCGCAACGGGCCGCGGTGCACGCGCTCTACGCGTTCGCGCGGGTGGTCGACGACGTCGTGGATCTCGCCGAAAGCACCTGGGATGCGGC
Source organism: Nocardia sp. MDA0666 (assembly GCF_003023875.1). Taxonomy (NCBI): domain Bacteria; kingdom Bacillati; phylum Actinomycetota; class Actinomycetes; order Mycobacteriales; family Nocardiaceae; genus Nocardia; species Nocardia sp. MDA0666. Next base: position 147,900 of record NZ_PYHT01000009.1, on the reverse strand, counting down.
CGGTTTCGACGGGCCCGGTCTCGGGCGGCCGAGGGCATGCGACGTCGCCTCCGCAGACCTCGATCGCGAGAGCAGCCAGGTCGCACCCCTTTCCGGAATCACCGACCACACAGCGGCGTTGCGGCTGGACCGCATCGAAACGCAACTTCATACCGCGCTGTGCGAGACGGGCATTTCCGGAACAGACGACCACACCCGCGAGTTGGGCCCCCATGCGAGCGCGGGGTGCGGGTGTGGCGCACGGTGCGTTGGGGCCCGCGAGGGTGACTCGGCGGCTCTGGACACCGGCGGAAACGAGCTGAATACGGACTCGGATCGCTCGCATTCGAGCGCGGGCACGCGGCGGAGCTGTGAACGAGCCGAGGACGTCGTGCCGGTGGGCGTCGTCCACTCCTCCGCCACGGCGGACCGCGGTACCACGGCAGCACGCGTCGTAAGCACCATAGGACCGGCCACGAGCAGTGTCGCGACCGCCGGCCGGGCCGTGACCGGCACGACGGAGGCGGAGTGCCGTCTGCCCGGGGGCGCGGAGATCGACGGCCGGGTCCTCGCCGCACTCGTCGACACCATCGCCCGGTATCGCATTGCGCCCGAACACTTCCGGGTGTTCCTCGATGCGATGCGGATGGATGTGCCGGGGAGCGCGCTGTTCCGGAGTCGGTATGCGGATATGGGCGAACTGCGGGAGTACATGCGCGGTTCGGCGGCGGCGATCGGGCTGCAATTGCTGCCGGTACTCGGCACGGTGGTACCGGTGGCCGAGGCCGAACCGAAGGCCGCGGCGCTGGGTGAGGCATTCCAGCTCACGAACTTTCTGCGTGATGTCGCCGAAGACCTCGACCGCGGGCGCGTCTATCTGCCGGGTGACGAACTTGCCGCCTTCGGCGTCGACGCGGATCTACTCGCCCACTGCCGGCGCACCGGCCGGACCGATCCGCGGGTCCGGCGCGCCCTGGCACATCTGATCGCGGTCAACCGCGCGGTCTATCGCACCGCCGCCCCGGGTATCGATCTGCTCCGGCCGCGGGTACGACCGGCCATTCGCACCGCGGCCGTGTTGTACGGCGAAATCCTCGACGAGATCGAGCGCCACGACTACGCCGTATTCGACCGCCGCGCAACGGTTCCCACCTCGCGGCGGCTTCGGGTCGCGATCACCGAAGTCGGTGCCGGGCTGCGCCGGCCGAGGAATCCGGCGCCGTCTCTCCCCACCGCAGCCTCCTGGGCTTTCCGCACAGCACAGCCGAACGGGCCACACACCTGACACCGCGCTCAGGCCCACAGCCCTCGGTGAGATCGTCGGCGCGATCCGCGAGCGCGCCACCACCGGCGTCACCGCGGTCGGCCTGCCCGGCGCCGAGCGGCACACCGCCTGCGCGGCGGAGGCCTGGACGGACGGCTTCCACCGTCCGACCGCCGACGATCCGGCCCGGGTGATCAGCTCGTATCACCCGAATCTCGCAGGCGTGGCCGCCACGGCCGACTCCCTCACGCGGCAATCGCGTCGCTGAACGACAGGGCTCCCGCCGACGCCGCCCGGCTCAGAACGGTTCGGCGGCGGCCCGGCGAACGACCTCGCGGGCGAGCGGCCCGTGGATGGCGTCGATCGGACGGCCCGGCAGGGTGTCGTCCTCGGCGTACATCCACTCGAGAATTTCCTCGTTCGTATATTTCGCATCCCGCATCACCGTGATGAGGCCGGTCAGGGGTTTGACGACCGCGCCCGAGGAGTCGAAGAAGTCCTTCGGGATCCCGGCGATACCGCCGCGGCGGATCGCGAGCAATTGATGATCGCGCAGCATCTGATGCACTCTGGTCACCGCGATGCCGAGTTGTTCGGCCACATCCGGCAACGGAAGCAGGGTCACCGATTCGGGAACGACATCGTCGCTGCAGGGAAATGCACTCACCTGCACAACGGTAGTCCGTCGGTTCCCGGATACGGCGTACGCCCGCTTTCCGCGGGGGCATGAGCACGTCATCGGCGACCGTGACGGCGCGCGCCTATACGATCGGGGGTGCCGTCACGGGGCGGCAACCGCTAGGTGAAATTCGGAGGACAGCAGTTGATCGGCCAGATGCTGGACGGGCGCTACCGCATCGACGCGCCGATTGCGCGCGGTGGGATGTCGATGGTGTTCCGGGGAGTCGACACCCGGCTGGACCGGCCCGTGGCGATCAAGGTGATGGACCCCAAGTTCGCCGGTGACCCGCAGTTTCTGACCCGCTTCGAATTCGAGGCCCGCTCGGTGGCCAAGTTGAAGCATCCCTCGCTGGTGGCGGTCTACGACCAGGGCATCGACGGGGAGTATCCGTTCCTCATCATGGAGCTCGTCGAGGGCGGCACCCTGCGCGAACTACTGCGCGAACGCGGGCCGATGCCGCCGCACGCGGTGCGTGCCGTCGCCGAACCGGTGCTGCGCGCGATCGGTGTCGCACACGCCGCCGGACTCGTGCACCGCGACGTCAAACCGGAGAACGTGCTGATCTCCGATGCCGGTGAGGTGAAGATCGCAGACTTCGGCCTGGTGCGCGCGGTGGCCGGGTCGAATATGACCTCGGCCAGCGTCATCCTCGGCACCGCGGCATATCTGTCGCCGGAACAGGTCACCGCCGGTAATGCCGACGCCCGCAGCGATGTCTACTCCTTCGGCATCCTGATCTTCGAAATGCTCACCGGCCGTGCGCCGTTCACCGGTGACACCTCGCTGTCGATCGCGTATCAGCGGGTCGAGAAGGATGTGCCGAGCCCGAGCCGGTTCATCGAGGGCGTACCACCGGAATTCGACGAACTGGTCGCGCACGCCACCGCCCGCGAACCCGCGCACCGCTTCGCCGACGCCACCGACATGGCCACCGAACTGCATCGCATCGCCACCGCGCTGCACCTGCCCGACTACCGGGTTCCGGCGCCGCGGGAATCGGCGGAGCACCTGTCCGCGCGATACCGCGTCGTCCAGACCCCCGCCGCCGGGCCCACCCACACCCCGCAGCCGGTCACCGAGGCGACGACCCGGCTCGCGGCCGAACCGTCCCACACCCGGGTGATGACCGCGGCCCATCCGATGCCCGATCCCGAACCGGAGCGCCCGCATCAGCCGCCGCCTCCGCCGCATCGGCCGGAGTTCGTCCCCGATCGCGGCAGATCCCGGCGCCGGGTGCTGATCTGGGCGGCCGTGGTGGTGGTCCTCGCGCTGCTGCTGGGTATCGGCGGGTGGTGGCTGGGTGTCGGCCGCTATTCGTCGGTGCCGGCGATCGCCGGGATGACCACCGAACAGGCGACCACGAAGCTGAAGGACGCCGGATTCGGGACGACCGTACGTGACAGGGCGTCCGACATCATTCCGGTCGGCGGGGTGGTCGGCACCGACCCTTCCGCCGGGGCGAAGGTGCTGAAGGGGTCGACGGTCGCCGTCCTGGTGTCCAGTGGACAGCCGCACGTGCCGCAGTTTCAGCCCGGCCAGGACACGAAGACGGTGAACCAGCTCATCCGCGATGCCGGGCTCACCCCCGTCGACGCCGGCGAGAAACCCAGCACCGCACCGAAAGGGTCGGTGGCGCAACTGGATCCGGCGCCCGGCACGGTCCTGCCGACCGGTGCGCAGGTGAAGGTCTATCGCAGTAAGGGTTCACAGCCGGTGAAGCTGCCCGATGTGCGCGGCAAGACCGTCGAGGAGGCGAAGGCGACGCTGCAGAACGCCGGACTCACCGTCGGTGACACCCGCACCGATTTCGACGCGAAGATCAAGCCGGGGCAGGTCGCGGGCACCGATCCGTCCGCCGGCACCCAGGTGCTCTCCGGTGCGACGGTGACGCTTATCGTCTCCGACGCCATCCAGGTTCCCGATGTCATCGGCAAGAACGCCGCCGCGGCCCGCTCCGAACTCGAGGGAATGGGCCTCAAGGTCGTGCTGAACCAGGTGTTCAGCGGCGACCGCGGCACCGTCCGGGTGCAGTCCCCGTTCGGCGGCGCGAATGTGGCGCCCGGATCGACGGTCACCCTCACCGTCCTGCCGTTCTGAACCGGGGCTCAGCCGAGTACACCGCCCACATCCGCGCCGCCGAGCAGTTCGGCCTCGCTGATGCCCAGCCGCCGACCGGCCAGATCGAGCGCCTGCCGCAGCACCGCGCTGGCACTGGCGCCGACCACCTGGGACAGTTCGAGCCGGCCGTTGCCGCGCACCACCCGCACCCGGCAGCGCCACGCGATGCCGGCGCGGTCGACCTCCGGGCGTTCGATCACGATCGTGACCGGGACGCCGTCGATCTCGAGCACATGTTCGGCGAGGGCGGCGATCGGCCTGCCCGCAGTTTGCAATCCCCTGGCTACCGATGCGCTCTGCATAGCGATCCTCTCAGCACATATCCCGCACAGCCTGTTGCCGCTGCAGTGTCACGCCTGGAAACCTAGTGCAGGTTCCGGCGTTCAGCAACCGGGCAGCTAACTTTTGCGGATCATGTCACGATCGCTGATCCCCGGACGGCAGTTCAGCCGACCGCCAGCAACGGGTCACCGGTTTCCGGATCGTTGACCGCGACCACCGCGGCGGTGGTGAACACCTCCACCGGCACCCCGCCGATACTCGGGCTGATGTTGGTGGTGATCTGTGCGGCGGCCGCGGCGGGCGCGTAGCCCTGAGCCACGTCGAACCCCCAGGAGATCTCGTAACCCCAGCAGATGTTGAAGATCAGCAGGCGACTGCCGTCGCGCAGCACGACCTCCGACGGAATTCCGTCGCGGTCGCGGTCGCGCAGCAACCGCAGGATGGTGCGATCGGCGTTGCCGATCCGCAGCGCGCTCTGCGCGCTGGCCGGACCTTCCCCACGCGGGCGGCCGTCACCGCGCGAGGGGCCCTCGTCATTGCGAAATACGACGTCCACTACGGCCGATCCGTCACCGCAGCATCTCGGCGACCAGGAATGCCAATTCCAAGGACTGCTGCGTATTGAGGCGCGGATCGCAGGCCGTCTCGTAGCGGTCCTCGAGATCCAGATCCGAGATGTCCTGCGCGCCACCGAGGCATTCGGTGACGTTCTCGCCGGTGAGCTCGATGTGCAGGCCGCCCGGATGCGTGCCCAGGGCGTGATGGACCTCGAAGAAGCCCTGCACCTCGTCGACGATGCGATCGAAGTGGCGGGTCTTGTACCCGGTGGACGATTCGTGGGTGTTGCCGTGCATGGGATCGCACTGCCAGATCACCTGATGCCCGGTGGCCTGTACCTTCTCGATGATCGGCGGCAGCACGTCGCGGACCTTGGTGTTGCTCATCCGGGCGACGAGGGTGAGCCGGCCGGGCTCGTTGGTGGGGTCGAGCCGCTCGACGTATTCCACGGCCTGATCCGGCGTGGTGGTCGGGCCGATCTTGATGCCGATCGGATTGGCCAGCAGTTCGGCGAAGGCGATGTGGGCGCCGTCGAGCTGGCGGGTCCGCTCACCGATCCACAGGAAATGCGCGGACAGGTCGTAGAGCACCGGATCGCCCGCGGCGTTGTGGGACAGGCGCAGCATGGCCCGCTCGTAGTCGAGCACCAGCGCCTCGTGGCTGCAGTAGATCTTGGCCGACTGCAGGCTGGGGTCCTGCACCCGGCAGGCGTTCATGAACGCCAGGCCGCGGTCGATCTCGGAGGCCATCTGCTCGTAGCGGGCTCCGGCCGGCGACTGCGCGACGAAATCGCGGTTCCAGTCGTGCACCTTGTGCAGATCGGCCATCCCCGCGCCGGTGAGCGCGCGCACGAGGTTCATCGCGGCGCTGGCGTTGGCGTAGGCGCGCACCAGCCGCGAGGGGTCGTGTTCACGCTGCGCCGCATCGGCGACCAGCGCGTTGACCATGTCGCCGCGGTAGGACTTGAGGCCGAGCGCGTCGACATCGGCCGAACGGGGTTTGGCGTACTGGCCCGCGATCCGGGCCACCTTCACCACCGGCAGGCTCGCACCGTAGGTCAGCACCACCGCCATCTGCAGCAGGGTGCGGATATTGCCGCGGATATGCGGCTCGGTGTTGTCGGCGAAGGTTTCCGCGCAGTCGCCGCCCTGCATCAGGAAGGCTTCGCCGCGGGCCACCTCGGCCAGATGCAGCCGCAACTCCTCGACCTCGGCGGGCACGCACAGCGGCGGCACGCTCTCGAGAACGGTGCGCATGGTGGCGGCCTGCTCGGGATCCCACGACGGCTGCTGCAGGGCGGGACGGGCGAGGGCGGCGTCGAGTCGCCGACGGAGCTCGGCAGGCAACGGTGGCAGTTCCGGCAAGCGATCGATCGGTACGTCGACGGTCCAGTTCACCAGATCAGAATACGGACCTTCCGCAATCTCGGGGTAACCCGGAGGGTAGGGGGCGATGAATACGCCCGCCCGGGCGGGGCCGTAACCTCGAGCGCGGGGCCGGGTCGGGCGGTTCGGCCGAGATATCACCGCGAGCGCCGGTGTACGCCGAATCGGAAAGGGCACGACCGCGTGAAATATTTTTATGACTGCGAATTCATCGAGGACGGGGTGACGATCGATCTGATTTCGATCGGCGTGGTCTGCGAGGACGGTCGGGAATATTACGCGGTGTCAACGGAATTCGACCCCGAGCGGGCCGGGCAGTGGGTGCGGCGCAATGTATTGCCGAAACTTCCCTCCCCCTCCTCGCCGCTGTGGCGCAGCCGGCAGCGCATTCGCGACGACCTCTATCAATTCCTGGTGCCGCGTCCCACCGTGCGGCCGGAATTGTGGGCATGGGTGGGCGCCTACGACCATGTGGCGTTCTGCCAGCTGTGGGGTTCGATGGTCGATCTGCCGGCGGCCCTGCCGCGCTACACCAACGAGCTGCGCCAGCACTGGGATCACCACGGCCGGCCGGACCTGCCCCCTGTTCCGGCCGACGCGCACGACGCGCTGGCCGACGCCCGGCACAATCTCGCCAAGTACGAGGCCATCGAGGCGTTCCGCCGCAGCGGCGCGATCACCGGAATCGATCGGCGGTAGGCCGCGGCGACGTCTCCCGCGACAGACTCGGACTGAAACGAAACTCGGCCCCCGGACAACCGTCCGGGGGCCGAGAACGTAGGTAGCGCGCTGGCGGTCAGCTCGCCAGGGTCTCCGGGATCCGCTCGGCCTCGGGCCGGCTGCCGGAGGGCACGCCCTTCTTCAGGCTGGCGGCGTAGACGTCCACGTACTCCTGGCCCGACATCCGCATCAGCTCGTACATGATCTCGTCGGTGACGGCCCGCTCGACGAAGCGGTTACCGCCCATGCCCTCGTAGCGGGAGAAGTCGATCGGCGCACCGAATTTCACGGTGACGCGGCGGCGGCGCCACCGGAACGGGCCGGGAGGGCACACCTCGTCGGTCCCGATCAGTGCCACCGGGATCACCGGCACACCGGTCTCCAGGGCGAGGCGTGCCACACCGGTCTTGCCCTTGTACAGGCGGCCGTCGGGCGAGCGGGTGCCTTCCGGGTACAGGCCCACCATGCGGCCCTCGCTCAGCAGTTTGCGAGCGGTGTTGAGCGCGTCCTCGGCGGCGCTGGCGCCGCTGCGGTCGATCGGATACTGGCCGGTGCCGGAGAAGAAGAACTTCTGCAGCCGGCCCTTGAGTCCGGGCGTGGTGAAGTATTCGGCCTTGGCCAGATAGGTGATGCGACGCGGGCTCAGCAACGGGGTGAACAACCAGTCGGTGAACGACAGATGATTGCCGGCGAGGATGACTGCTCCGTCGGCGGGGATATTCTCCACGCCCTCGACCTTCGGCCGGTTGTAGATGTGCATGAAGGGCCCGACCAGCACGAATTTGAGCAGCCAGTAGAACATTGCGTCCTTTCGCCTGTGATTGTCGAACGGGACCGGCCTCGTCGCAGGCACCTCCGTCGGAACCGACTCTACCGTCGCCGACCTGCTGCGACCAACCCCACACGAGGTATTTCACATGCCGGCAATCACATCGGTGAAATCGGGTACGCATTAGGTGCTTCCGCCGCGCGAAACCGACCGCGCGTCGAGCGAATCGGCGAGATGTGCGACGCCGCGGATCATTTGCTCCCCACCCGTATGCCTCGCCCGTCGAACAAGTACGACGGGAGTGGCCGATTCCCGCGGAGGACTATTCCCGGCCCGCCGTGGAGCGGGCTCGCCGCACGGCCGCCGAATCGGCGCCGCGACCGGTTGCCGGCGCGTGCCCCTCGGCAGGCCCGGTCTCCAGGGCCGTGCGCGCGAGTTCGGCGGCGCCGATCATGCCCGCCGCCTCCCCCAGTTGCGTGGTGCGGATGCGGGGCAGCGGACGATGGCGGCCGCCGGTGATCGCGGCGGCATAATGCTCGCGGGCGTCGTCGAGGAACAGCGGCGCCGAGGAGCTGACGCCGCCCGCGATGACGATCAGGTCCGGATCGAAGATATCGCTGACGAAGGCCAGTCCCAGCCCGAGCCAGCGGGCGAAATCGGCCATCACGTGCAACGCCACCGGATCACCGTCGTGGGCCGCGCCCGCGACCCGCCGCCCGGTCAGCGATCCCGGATCGCCGACCACCTCCCGCGCCAGGATCGTCGACGGCATCGGATCGGTGGCGAGCATTTCGATCGCGGTGTCGACCAGTGCCGTCCCGCTGCAGTAGCGCTCCCAGCAGCCGCGTTTGCCGCACGGGCAGATCCGGCCGTGCGGCACCACCTGCAGATGCCCCAATTCCGGTGCGACACCGTAACTTCCGCGATACAGCCGCCCCTCCACCAGCAGCGCCGCGCCGATTCCGGTGCCGATCGCGACCAGGACGCCGTTGTGCGCGCCGGCGGCCGCGCCGAACCGGTATTCGGCCCACATCGCGGCATTGGCATCGTGTTCGAGGATCACCGGTAACCCGAGCCGGCGTTCGAGCCGCCCGGCGACCGCGGTGTCCTCCCACGGCAGATGCGGCGCGAAGCGCACCGAGGACCGGGATTCGTCGACGAAGCCGGCGACCGCCAGCCCGACCGCCCCGATGTCGTGACGCGCGCACAGTTCCCGCACCGCGCGGTCGAGACCGTCCTCGAGCGCGTGCGCCGAATGCGGGGTCGGCGCCTGGACGGTGTCGAGCACCTCCCCGTCCCCGTCGACCACCGACGCCCGGATATTCGTCCCGCCGACATCGATGCCGACGGTGAGCGGAGCCTCTCGTCCGACCCGAGTGGTCATTTCTTGATCCGCACCGGGATGGGAACGTACCCGGGTCGCTCGACCGAATCCCGCCCCCGCCCAGCACGTTTGGTGGTACGCCGGCCACCCCGCCGGGCTTCGCTCTCCGGCTCGTCGCGCACCGCGTTCGCTCCCGGCCCGTCGGCCGTCTGCGCGGCGTCGTCCCGGGTAGGTCCGGGCGCGTTCACATCTCGCCGGACGGCGCCGCTCGCGCGACGGTCGCCTGCGCGGCCACCGCCGCCCGCGTCCGCACCACCATCGTGCGCGCTGCCGGCCGCACCGCCCGCGATCCACCCGTCGTGCTCGGTGCGCTCCGAACTCGGGTCGGCACCGACTTCCGTTGCCGCGGAATCGGCTTCGTCCGATGCGTCGTCGCCATCCGGAAGGTCGTCCGGGAGCAGCGGTTCGACCGGCACGCCGGCCAGCGCCTCACGCAGCACCGTCACGATCGCCGTGCCGTGGTCGGCGATCGCGGCGACCACTTCGTGATGCTCACCGCGGACCAGTGCCGCGGTCGCGCAGAGCGGGCACCAGCTGCAACTGTCCCATTCGCGGCCGTCGGCGGCCGCGCGGCGCAGGGCGGGTTCGACGCGTTCGAGCAGGGTTTCGGCGAGGGCGCGCAGTTCCTGGGCGAATTCGCCGAAACTGTCGTCGTGGGCGTGGGTCATTGCGGCCATACCCCCGGGTCGGGCCGGAAACGCACGACCAGTTGCTCACCGTCGAGTTCGGCGCCGTCGACCGTGCACCGCCGCAATACCGGCGCCAGTCGTAGCCGCCGCCGGACCCCGTCCGCTCCCACGATCACATCGTCCTCCACTCGTCCCAGTCGCAGCGTGCCCGGGTCGACCACCGGCAGACGCATCCGCAGCGTGAATACCGATTCCAGCCCGGTGCCCGACTCCCACCGCACCTCCGGCTCCCCCGTCGCGCTACCGGGCTCCGGCGTCGTGTCGCTCAGCATAGGGTCTGGTTCGGCCGCGGGCGGGTTGCCACGAACGGGCAACGCCTGTGCCAGCGCCGACAACGCTCGCGGCCCGACCGGTTCCGGCCCGCTGTGATGGGCGATCACCACGGGCACATCCGGCATCCGGCGGCGCAGATCCGCGATCACGTCGAGCTGTTCCGCGCGACGCTGCAGATACCACTGCACCGCGGGGTGAGCACCACCGTCGGCCGGCGGCACCGGCGGCAGCACTTTGTTCACCACCACCGCGTCCAGACGTATACCCAGAAGCGCCGCCGCCGAACGCACCCGCGCCGATTCCGCCAGCGCGACCCGTTCGGCGCCGGTGATGAGCCGAGCCCCGGTGCGCTGCGAATCGGCCAGCAGATCCCGAATCGCCGTGACCGCGGCCGCGATCCGCTCCACCGTCGCCGCCACCACCGCGCGCCGCATATCCGTACCGGTCGCGCTCATCACCCGGGCATGGGTGGGCCAGATCCGTTCGAGGTAGCCGAGCAGGGTGTCGGGGGCGGTGACGATGCGCAGCATGTCCGCCGAGGGCGGGCAGTCCACGATGATCAGATCCCAGTCGTCCTCGCCCGCGAACTGCGCGATCTCGGTCAATGCCAGCAGTTCCTGCACACCCGGCAGTCCGGTGAGTTCGGCCGGATCGAGCGCGGCGAGATCGATGCCGTGATCGTGGCCCGCGCCGGACAGCATCCGCGCCACATCGCGGAACCGATCCTCCAGCAGCGCAAGCGAATCGATCTCGATGACGTCGAATCCGGGGGCGACGGTCACCACTCCGGCGACCGTGCCGGGATCGTGGGCGAAGCGGAAACCCAGTGCGTCACCGAGCGAATGGGCCTGGTCCACCGAGGCGACCAGCACGCGCTGTCCGGCCTGCACCGCGGCGATGGCCGCCGCGCAGGCGAGCGTGGTCTTACCGACTCCGCCCTTGCCGATGAACAGTTCGAGACGGGTCGTGACGGCACCACGACCGCGCTGCGGAGGCCGGGTCAGCCTTCGACCCGTTTCTTGAGTTCCTTGAGGGCCGTATCGGTGATCACCTTCTCGGCCTTGCGTTTGAACATCCCGATCATCGGGATGGTGAGGTCCACGGTCAGCTCGTACACCACCTGGGTGGTGCCGTCGGGCTGGTCGATGAGCTCGTAGGTGCCGTCCTGCGCCTTCTGCAGTTCGCCGCTGACCAGCTTCCAGCTCACCGCCCGGCCGTCGGCCCGCCAGGTGTAGGACAGCACGTAGGTGTCCTTGACGACGCCCGCGTCCAGCACGAATTTCGCCGTGCGGGCCCGCCCGTCGGGGAAGGTCTCCAGTACGTCCACCGATCGTGCCGCCGACACCCATTCCGGATACGACTGCAGATCGGCGATGACGGCCATCACCCGATCCGAGGGGGCATCGATGGTGATCGACCTCTGGGTCCGGTCGGCCATGACTGACAGCGTTTCCTTTCGACCTAGCGTGACGGCGCCACACCGGCCGGACGGCCGGCCTCCAGCCGCGATTTCACCTCGAACGACATCTTCTTGCCGGCGACCCGCCGGGAACGGTTGGCGGCCATCAGGGTTCGGGGCGAGAGCGCGGCCGCGCCCGGCGGTTCGGCATGCATGAAGTAGTGCAGGATCACCCCGTCCAGCGACGGCTCCAGCCAGACCTCCATGGTGCCGGTCAGCGGACCGCTGACCGACCAGCGAATTCCCTTGTCACCCCGGTCTTCTCGCACCTCGAGGGTGAGGTCGGGCCACCAGCGGTGCCACCGTGACCGGTCGGCCAGGACCTCGGCGACTGCGGCGCCGGACGCGGCGACGAAGGTCTGGTCGGCCACCTGGATGCTGCTCACGGTTGGGGCTCGCTGCTGCGCTCGCTCATGAAACCCGAGCCTACTGGGTCGGAGCCCGGAGGCGGTAACGCAGTGCCGGGCACGCGCGACCCGCCCGCCGCGCCCGGCCGCGGCACCGGCTCGCTCACCGGCCGGCGCCGTCGGATCCCACCGCGCCGGAATGCGCGCCGGGATCGAGCAGCGTCCGCAGCCGACCGCCCAGAACATCCCAGCGCCACTGGTCGGCGACCCATTCGCGACCGGCGGCGCCCATCCGCGCCGCGGCATCGCGGTCGGAGAGGATGCCGACGACGGCGTCGGCCACGGCTCGCTCGTCGCGCCCGTCGACCACCGTCCCGGTGCGGCCCTCGAGCACGGTTTCCGGTGCGCCACCGGAATTTCCGGCCACCACGGGCACACCCGTCGCCGAGGCCTCCAGATAGACGATGCCGAGTCCTTCCACATCCAGTCCGGCGCCGCGGGTGCGCGAGGGCATCGCGAAGACGTCGGCGACGGTGTGGTGGGCGGCCAGTTCGGCGGCGGGGACGCGACCGGTGAACACCACGTCCGCGTCCAGGTCCAGCGAGCGCACCAGCGCGCGCAACTTGTCCTCGTACGGGCCGCCACCAGCGATGACCAGCACCGCGCCGTCGATACGGCGGCGGATCTCGCGCATCGCCAGGATCAGCATGTCCTGGCCCTTGCGCGGGACCAGCCGCGACAGGCACAACACCGTCGGCCGCTCACCCAGGCCGTACTGGGCGCGCAGTTCCGCGCGCGCGGCGGGATCGGGGTGGAAGACGGTGCTGTCCACCCCCGGCGGCAGATATTCCAGGGCCGCCTGGGCGCCGAATGCCGCGGCGAAGCGCCGGCGGGTGTATTTGCTGACGTAGGTGACGACATCGGTGTGGTCGCCGATCACCCGCAGCACCTGCCGGGCGCCGGGCAGCATGGACCAGCCGACCTCGTGTCCGTGGGTGCTGGCCACGATCCGGTCCGCACCGAGGCGGCGCAGCGCCGGCGACATCAGGGCCAGCGGCGCGGCGGCACCGAACCAGACGGTGTCGCATCGATGCTCGCGCAGCAGTTTCCCGGCGCGGCGCAGCACCAGCGGCGTCGGCAGCATCAACGTGGTCGGGTGGCGCACGACCTCGAACGGCTGCTGGGCATCGAACCGCTGATGGGAGTCGCCGCGCCAGCGGGGCGCGTAGACGACCAGATCCTCCGGCGGCATCCGCAGCGCGAGCGAATGAACATACGACTGGATGCCACCCGGCCGAGGCGGAAAGTCGTTGGTGATCAACAGCGTGCGGCCCATGGGGGCGAGTCTATGGGTGTCCCCGCCGCGGCCGGTGCCACGGGTGCAGCCCCCGCACGGGCGCTCTCGAGTGGCCGCCGCGGCCGAGCGGGTCCTCAGGCCGCGACGCGGGCCTTGATCCAGTCACGCCAGGCGGCGACGAATTCGGTATGACCGAGCCCCAGGGTGTCGCGCAGGCCCCGGTCCAGCGCGGCCTGGTCCTGCGGGCCGGTGGCCAGCCGGCGGTAGAGCGCGACGAGTTTCGGCTCTCCGAATCGGTCGGCGACGAATGCGTTGGCCGACCATGCCTGTTCGTAGGCGAGGGCGGCGTCGCTGCCCGGGCCCGGCGCGAAGGCGGTGTCACCGGGCAGGTCCGCGGGCAGGTCGCCGGAGCGGGCGCGGGTGGAGACGGTCGGCGCCACCTGGGCGAAACGCTGCTGGTCCCCGCGGTGGCCGCAGTATTCGGCGAACCCTTCCAGCACCCACTGCGGGGAGCCGTCGACGGTCCGGGCGCGGGCGGCGATGTGGGTGAGTTCGTGGCGCAAGGTTTCGCGCAGGCCGTCCGGACCGAGCCGGCGTCCGGCATCGGGTGCGAAGACGATCCGCTGACCGGCGGGCTGGGTGCCGGGCACGAACGGATCCGATACCGAGGCCGCGGCGACCTCGCCGGACACCAGACCGGTGGCGTTGGTCAACGCCGCGAATTCGGAACTGCTCGAGGCGACGGTCACCACGGCTTCGTGGGCCCACTCGGTACCCCACACCTCGGAGACGGCCGTGACCGCCGGGCCGACCTCGCGGGCGAGCTGATCGACGTCACCGCGCTGGTACGGATGTCCCAGCACCACCGACAGCTTGCCGTCGTCACCCGAAACCTGTTGCGCGACAACGGGTCCGTACGAACTCATGACGCGGCGCAACTCGGGCAGCTGGGGATCGGCGTGCGCCGGGGCGTTATCGGACTCCGCGGCGGCGGGCACGGTGTGCAGGCCTGTCTTCGGCAGCAGCAGCAAGGCGCCGCCGGCCGCGGTCAGCGCCACCACCACGGCGAGGGTGGCGACGAACTCGAAGCGCCCACGATGGGCCAGCCATGTCCGGACCCGCAACAATCCGCTCATACGACACGATCCTCACGTCGGTGTGATGACTCGCCGCCAGATTCTCGCAGTGTTTACGGCATTCCGATCCAGTATCGGCGCGCGGAATGGAAAGGCGTATTACCCATCGGCGCCACCGCGACGGGCACACCGAAGGTGGAGGCGTGCAGGATCATGCCATTCCCGGCGTAGATGCCGACGTGGGAGGCGTCCGAATAGAAGAACACCACGTCGCCGGGCTGCAACGAGTCGCGCGACACCGGCGTGCCGACCGTGGCCTGCGCCTGGCTGGTACGCGGCAGATCGATGCCCACGTGATGGAAGGCCCACTGCACCAGGCCGGAGCAGTCGAACTGATCGGGGCCGGTGGCACCCCAGACGTACGGGTCGCCGACGCGGGTCAATCCCGCGGCCAGCGCACTGGTTCCGCTACCGGGAACCAGGCCGCGCAGCAGGGTGTCGCGGTCGAAGCCGGGCGGGAACAGCGATCCGGCGAGGCTGGATTTCTCCCCGGCCGAGAGCGCACCCCAGGCCTGAATGACCTGGGCCATCGCACCCTGCAGATCGGCGCGCTTGTGTTCGAGGTCCGCACGCACCTGATCGGCCTTCTGCGCGGCGGCCTGCGCGGCGTCGGAGGCGGATTTGGCGGCGGTTTCGGCGGCGGTGGCCGAATCGGTGGCCTTGGAGAACTGCGCCAGTTGATCGGCGGTCTGCGTGGACAGCACGTCCAGCGTCGACATCTGGTCGAGCAACTGCTGCGGGGAATCGGAGACCAGCACCGAGAACAGCCGGTTGGTCCGGGCGCCCTGATAGGCGGCGATCGCGGTCCGGTCCACGGCCGGTTGATATTTGCGCACCTCGGCCTTGGCGGCGTCGAGGGCCTGGGTCGCGGTCGTGAGTGTGGCGTCGGCGTCGCGGGCCACGCCCTGTTTGGCTTCGAGATCGCCTTGCGCGGCCAGCGCCTGCTGATTGAGCTGTTCGGACTGATGCGACAACTCGATGAGCCGCTGCACCGCGTCACCGGCCGTGGCCGGTTGTTCCGCGGGCGCCGGATCGGCCGTCGCCAGGCCGCCGGATGACGCTCCGAACACGAGCGCACCCACCGCTAGTGAGCCGCCGACCAGGCGTCTGGTTCTGTTGTTGCGTTGCGCGTTGCCCTTGTGCGCTGTCACGGCCTGCCGTGCCCCGTTCTCTCGTCCCGAGCTGGAAACCACGAAGGTCTCGATAAGGTTACGGAACGGCGACCGTCCATGTCCAGCAGGGCACGAAACGATCACGCCGTATTCCCCGAATGCCCGGATCGGCGGTCCGAACTGTGCGGAATGCGCCGATCCGGGCGGGGCGAATCAGTAGCGGCGAGCGCCCGCGACCGGCATCGAGGAGATCGGGGCGACCTTCACCGGCTCACCGGCGGTCGAGGCGTGCACCACGTTGCCGTCGCCGACATAGAGCGCGGAGTGGCTGCCGCCGTAGAAGGACACCACGTCACCGGGCTGCAGCGCGTCGATCGAGACGGGGGCGCCTTCCTCGAGCTGTTCGTAGCTGGTGCGCGGCACCTCCCGACCGGCCTGCCCGTAGGCCCACTTCACCAGGCCCGAGCAGTCGAAGGCGTTCGGGCCGGCGGCGCCGTACGAGTAGGGGGCACCGACCTTGGACAGGGCGGCGTCGGCCGCGCGCTGGCCGACGGTCTGCTGCGGTGCGAACGGCGCGGGAACGCCGGGGATCTGGATGCCCGGGACCTGGATGCCCGGCGGGACGGCGCCGAGGACCTGATCCGGAACATCGACGGTGCCGACGCCCGGTACGGTGACCGGCGCGGCCGCGGCGGTGGTCGCCGGGAGCAGCAGAACGCTGAGGGTTGCTGCGCCAACGGCTCCGGCCGCAACGGCCCGGCGGGCGGTACGAGGCAGCCCCTGAACCTGTCGCTTGATCGCCATGATGCGGTACTCCTCATCTGCCCCACGACGCCGCACCCGGTGGTGCGTCGGACTCCGTGAGGTCTCGAAAAGGTTACGAGGCCATAACGGTGCGTTGTAAAGCCCTGACGCTCCGACGCGGGTTCAGGTAGGAGCTCCCGCTCGACCACATGCGAGATAGCTCACAGTAATCACGAAACGATAACGACGAAGGGTGCGAGTTGCGTTTACCCAGGTGCACTCCCCCTCGCATGCAAGCATGCCGACCCGAGACCCGAGATACGCCCCAAGCGGCAAACCGCAAGTAGCGCAGAGCATGCCCTGCGGAAACCAACCGAACAGTCCGCAGGTTTTGCGGGTAAACGCCGAGTAGTCAAATCCGGCCTCGCCGGCGACCTCGAAGACATCGACCGTCCGGCGCTATTCATAGCAATACCGAATTACCATGACCCTGATCACTTTTCGGCATACTCGTGCAAACCGAACCTCGCACATCGCAAACCTCGCGCCGGCTCGACCGCGGGCGCGCAGCCGGACCGATCCTGTCGGACCCTGCGCCTACGCTGCTCGCCGTGCCCTCCCCCGTTCCGCGACCGGCCCAACTGGCCCTCGAACTCCCCGGTCACGGCGGTGATGAGCCCGAACTCGCACTACGAGACGTCACCTTCGTCGTGGTGGACCTCGAGACCACCGGAACCCGGCCCGAGGGGGACGCCATCACCGAGATCGGCGCGGTGAAGGTACGCGGCGGCGAAGTCCTCGGCGAATTCGCGACGCTGGTCGACCCCGGCTGCGCCATCCCACCGCAGATCGTGCGGGTCACCGGCATCACGACCGCGATGGTGTCGGCGGCGCCGCGGATCGACGCGGTGCTGCCCGGCTTTCTCGAATTCGCCTCGGGCGCCGTGCTCGTCGCCCACAACGCCCGCTTCGACATGTCGTTTCTGAAGGCGGCCGCCCAGCGCTGCGACACCGCGTGGCCGGCCTTCCAGGTGCTGTGCACGGTCCAGCTGGCGCGGCGCATCCTCGACCGCGACGAGGCGCCGACGGTGCGGCTCTCGGCGCTGGCTCAGCTGCTCGGCGCCTCCACCCGGCCCACGCATCGCGCCCTCGACGATGCCCGCGCCACCGTGGACGTGCTGCACGCACTGTTCGAGCGGGTCGGCAATCTCGGCGTCCAGACCCTGCCCGAATTGATCGACTATCTGCCCGAGGTCACGCGCCGCCAGCGCTCCAAACGCATCCTCGCCGCCGATCTGCCCGCCGCCCCCGGGGTGTATCTGTTCCGCGGCCCCTCGGAGGAGGTCCTCTATATAGGGACTGCGGTGAATCTGCGCCGGCGCGTGCGCAATTACTTCACCGGCTCCGAAACCCGCACGCGGATGCGGGAAATGGTCATGCTCGCCACCCGCGTCGACCACGTCCGCTGCGCGCACGGCCTGGAAGCCGGAGTCCGCGAGCTGCGGCTGCTGGTGGCGCACACACCGCCCTACAACCGGCGCTCGAAATTCCCCAAGCGCGCGTGGTGGCTGACCGTGACCGACGAGCCGTTCCCCCGGTTCGCGGTCAGCCGGACTCCGACCGCAGATGCCCTGGGGCCCTTCGGTTCCCGCACCGATGCCACCGAGGTCGCGGCGACCCTCGCGGAATACAGCGGCCTGCGCACCTGCACGACGCGCATCCCCCGCGGCGGTGTGCACGGCGGCGACTGTCCGCCCGCGGCCGTGGGCGGGTGCCCGGCGGCGATCTTCGGCGAACGCGTACCGGCCGCACAGTACGCGCCCGCCCCGCGGGCGGTGCGGGATCTGTTCACCGGCCGCGACGACGCACCCTTGCGTGCCATCGCCGCCCGCATCGACGAGTACGTCGCCGCGGAGCATTTCGAGGCCGCCGCCCGGCTGCGCGATCGCACCTGCGCCGTGGTTCGGGCGCTGCGGCGCACGCAGCGCCTAGCGGCCCTCGCCCGGATCGCCGAGCTGATCGCGGCCCGGCCCGACGGCAGCGGCGGCTGGGAATTCGCGGTGATCCGCTACGGCCGCCTCGCCGCCGCCGGAACCGCCGCGCGTGGTATTCCACCGATGCCGGTGGTCGACAGTCTGGTGGCCGCCGCCGAGACGGTCCGCCCGACCACGATCACAGCGAACCCGTCCCCGGAGCCGCGCATCCCCACCGACATGGATGATCTGCACGATCCCGACCACCCGCCGCTGCGCGGCGCCCCACCCGAGGAGACGGGCGTGATCGCCCGTTGGCTCGAACAACCCGGGACCCGCATCGTCCGTACCAGCGAGGGCTACCGGGAACCACGGCTGGGCGCGGGTCCCTGGCTCGCCTGGGTCGAACGTGCCGAGGCGGCCACCCAGGTGGAATCGGCTGCGAGCGAATACCTCACGCGTACCAGCGCGTAGTGGGCCGCGGCCGACGCCACGTACGACCGCACGAAACTGGTGCGGCATTCACTCCCCCAGCGAAAACCCCGCCTCCACATCCGCACTCGAATACGACTTGAAGGCGATGTGGGTCGTCGTGCGCAGGACTCCGGCCGTCTTGTTCACCCGGCCGGTCACCACCTCGGCGATCTGTTCGTGATCGCGCACCCGCACCACCGCGATCAGGTCGACGTCTCCCGCGCACGAGTAGACCTCGGCGACGCCGTCGAGATCGGCCAGTGCCTGCGCGGTTTCGGGAATCCGGGCCGCCTCGGCGTGGATCAGAACGATCGCGGTAATCATGAGCGCGAGTCTAATTGCGCGCCCGCCACGCACCCGCAGCGCGGCCGTGCCGGCGCCGGGATGCGAGCGACTGCCCGTACCCGGCCGCAGACGCGACGAAGCCCCGAGCCGATTGATCGACTCGGGGCTCCGCTGCTGCGAACTCAGTGGCTGTGCTTGCCGCCGCTGCCGCTGGTCTGCTCCTGGTAGGTGGCCAGGACCTCCAGCTGCTTGTGCTCGGCCTCGTGCTCGCTCGCGGTGAGCGCCTCGGCCTCGGCCGGCGGATCGGCCCGCAGGAACGAACCCGGACCCGGCTTGCCGGCCCAGCCCAGCTTGTTCATCTTCTTCGGCACCGGCGCGCCCTGGTATTCCAGCGGAATCGGGTGGCCGTGCGAGTCGACCGGGCCCAGCGGCTGGTGCACCTCGATGTACTCACCGTGCGGCAGGCGCTTGATCACACCGGTCTCGATGCCGTGCTCGAGGACTGTGCGGTCGGCGCGCTGCAGGCCCAGGCACAACCGGTACGCCAGGAAGTAGGCGATCGGCGGCGCGACGAGCAGGGCGATACGGAAGAACCAGGTGGTCGCGTTCAGCGACACATCGAACTTCAGCGCGATGATGTCGTTGACACAGGCCAGGGTCAGCACCAGGTAGAAGGCGATGGCCATGGCGCCGATCGCGGTCCGCACCGGCACGTCGCGCGGACGCTGCAGGATGTTGTGGTTCACGGTGTCGCCGGTGAGGCGCTTCTCGATCCACGGGTAGGCGATCAGCACCGCGAACACCAGACCCATGATCAGCGCGACCCAGAACGGAGCCGGAACGGTGTAGCGGCCCAGATACAGCTCCCACGGCGGCATCAGACGGGCCATACCGTCGGTCCACATCATGTAGAAGTCGGGCTGCGAACCGGCCGACACCTGTGACGGGTTGTAGGGACCCAGGTTCCAGATCGGGTTGATCTGCAGCACGCCACCCATGACGGCGAGCACGCCCAGGGTGAACATGAAGAACGCGCCCTGGTCGGCGGCGAACACCGGCACGATGCGGGCACCGACCACGTTGTTCTCGGTACGGCCCGGTCCGGGGAACTGGGTGTGCTTCTGGTACCAGACGATCGCCACGTGCGCCGCGATCAGCGCCAGCATGATGCCAGGGAACAGCAGCACGTGCGCGATGTAGAGACGCGGGATGATGATCGTGCCCGGGAAGTCACCGCCGAAGATCAGCCAGTGCATCCAGGTGCCGACCAGCGGAATACCCATGGTGATACCACCGAAGGCGGCCCGCAGACCGGTACCCGACAGCAGGTCGTCGGGCAGCGAGTAACCGAAGAAGCCCTCGAACATCGCCAGGATCAGCAGCAGCGAGCCGATCACCCAGTTCGCCTCACGCGGCTTGCGGAACGCGCCGGTGAAGAAGATGCGGAACAGGTGGATGATGATCGAGCACGCGAACAGCAGCGCCGCCCAGTGGTGCACCTGGCGGACGAACAGGCCGCCGCGCACCTCGAAGGAGATGTTCAGCGCCGTCTCGTACGCCCGCGACATGGTGACGCCGCGCAGCGGCTGGTAGGCGCCGTGGTAGACGACCTCACTCATCGACGGATCGAAGAACAGCGTCAGGTAGATACCCGACAGGATCAGGATGATGAAGGCGTAGAGCGCGATCTCACCCAGCAGGAACGACCAGTGGGTCGGGAAGACCTTGTTGATCGACCGTTTCACGAACGCCGCGGCACGATACCGCTCGTCCATCTCGTTGGCCTGTGCGACCACTTTGCTCGGACTCATGAACGACGCTCCCAGAAGGCCGGACCGAGCGGCTCGATGAAGTCGCCGTTGGCGACCAGGTAGCCGTCGGTGTTGACGGTGATGGGCAGCTGCGGCAGCGCGCGGGCGGCGGGACCGAAGATCGGCTTACCCCACTCGGTCGCCGAGAACTGCGACTGATGGCACGGGCACAGGATCCGGTTGGTCTGCTGCTCGAACAGCGACGTCGGGCAGCCCAGGTGAGTGCAGATCTTCGAGTACGCCCAGTAGTCACCGAAGTTGAAGCTCTCCTGGCCCCTGCGCTTGATCGCCTTCTGCCCGTCCTCCGGGCGCAGGCGGATCAACATGACCGCGTTGCGGATGCCACGCAGCGACTGGAGGGTCTCCTCCTCGTTGCCGCGCCATTCCTCTTTCCAGGGGAACACGGTCTCCATGGCGCCGCCGTCGAGGTCCTCCGGCCGCACCAGCACGATGTCCTCGGGCCGGCCGGTGTCCTTGCGCAGGTAGATGGTCTGGCCCGGGAAGTCCGGAGTCCAGCCCGACACCCACAGCGGGGACTTCATGCCCTTGGCCCACGGGTTCTTGATCATGCCGCCGACGAACAGGAACAGTGCGCCGATACCCAGCACACCCACGCCCAGTCCGGCGGTACGGGTCATCATCTTGCGACGACCCAGCGTCGAGGTCTCCAGCGCGTCCGACAGCTGCGCGCCCAGCGTGCGGCGGTCGACCTCGTCGGAGGGACCGTCGTGGCGGGTCTGGATGGAGATCTCGTTCGGGATGAACTTCTTGCGGATGATGACCGCGGCGACGCCGATGGCCAGCACCGCGATACCCAGCAGCAGGCCGTAGAGCGGCGTGGCCAGCGAGTACAGGCCGTTGCCGTCCTCGTTGCGGCCCTTGTACTCCCAGGGCCAGAACAGAAAGACGCCGATCAGCCCGGCCGCCGCGAGGGCGGAGATGGCGAACCAGAACGTCACGTGCCGCTCGGCCCGCTTCTCCGCGCGTGTGCCCGGAACCGGCCAGCGCGGAGCGCGGTAGACGACGTCGACGCCGTCGCGTGCGGTACCGAGTTCGACCAGCTCGGCGGTCGACATCGCGTCGAGCTGCTCCTCGGTGGGGTTCAGGTTCACGCCCTTACCGCCGCCATCCTCAGGCCGGCTCATCTCGTTTCGCTCCTGTTCGCTCATGATCGCGATCCGATCCACATCGCGGCGCCGACCAGCACGATGATGCCGGCGACCCAGATGGCGATGGCCTCGGTCGCGGGACCGAAACCGCCCAGGCCGTATCCGGCCTCCGGCGTGGTCTCGGTGCGGTCCTTCACATAGGCCACGATGTCACGCTTCTCCTCCGGAGACAGCTGCCGGTCGGAGAATTTCGGCATGTTCTGCGGGCCGGTGAGCATCGCGGTGTAGATCTGCTGCGCGTTGGCCGGTTCCAGCGGCGGCGCGAACTTGCCGGAGGACAGCGCACCGCCCTTACCGGTGAAGTTGTGGCAGGACGCGCAGTTGAGGCGGAACAACTCGCCACCGCGGCCCAGGTCGGCCCCCTTGATCAGGGAATCCTGCGCGATCTCGCCGTTCGGGTCGCGGACCACGGTCGGGCCGCCGCCGTTGGCCGCCACGTACGCGCCCAGCGCGTCGGTCTGGCGGGCGTCGAACTTCGGGGGCTTGCGCTGGATCTGCGCGCCGTTGCCCGCGGCGGGCATGCGACCGGTGGACACCTGGAAGTAGACCGCCGCCTCGCCGACACCGATCAGGCTGGGGCCGCGGTCCTGCACACCCTGCAGGTTGGCGCCGTGACAGGTAATGCAGGAGGTCTCGTAGATCTGCTTACCCTCGCGTATCAGCGCCGACTGATCCTCGTTGGCCGTCGCGACCTGTGCGTGCGGGGTGAGCGCCGATGCCGCGAAGCCGGCTCCGACGAGGCCCATCAGAAGAACCAGACCGCCGGCGAGCTTGCGGCGCATCCGGCGCTGCTTGCGGGTCTTGATGGCCTGGTTGTTCTCAGCGCTGCCGATCCCGCTCGTGGGATCTGGCGCTGACGGGGGAGATGAACTCATCTGTGTCCCTTTGGAGTAGACGGAACCGACTTGTGCAAAGTGTGTATTTGTCGCGGACCGCGCGTGACGGCCGCCGCCCGGCTAGCGGACGAAGTAGATCGTGGCGAACAGCCCGATCCAGACGATGTCGACGAAGTGCCAGTAGTAGGAGACGACGATGGCCGCGGTGGCCTGGGCCGGCGTGAACTTACTGACCTTGGTGCGAATCAGCAGGAAGATGAACGCGATGAGACCGCCGATGACGTGCAGACCGTGGAAGCCGGTGGTGATGAAGAACACCGAGCCGTAGATGCTGCTCGAGATGGTGGTGCCCTCTTGGTACAGCGCGTGGTACTCGGTGCCCTGACCGGCCACGAAGAACGCGCCCATGAAGAAGGTGACCAGGTACCAGCGGCGCAGGCCGAAGACATCGCCGCGCTCGGCCGAGAACACACCCATCTGGCAGGTGAACGAGGAGGCGATCAGCACGGCCGTGACCGGCACGGCGAGCTTGAGGTTCAGCTCGGTCGGTTCCGGCGGCCAGTTGCCATGAGCCTGGGCACGAGCGACGAAGTACATGGCGAAGAGGCCGGCGAAGAACATCAGCTCGCTCGACAGCCAGATGATGGTTCCGACGCTGACCATGTTGGGCCGGTTCAGCGAATGCACACGCTGAGTAATGGCCGATCCTGGGGTCCCTACTGCGGTCGTCACGCCGGTAAGTATGACTCGTCGTAGTACGACAGGCGTAGCCGGGTGCGAATTCGGGGTGTCGGCCTCGGAATCGGCAGCGCGCGTGCGGGTCTGGGGGCCGGTTCGGCGTGTCCGGGGAATTCCCGGGTCGGGCACCGATGTCACCATGGTGACCAGCGAATATCGCGGGTATGCGATGCTGCGTCCGGGCGCGGAAGAAGGCGGGTGGAATGGGAATTCGATCGGTGTGGCAGCGGCTGTCGGGCCGGGGCGCGGCGACGGAATTGGATCCGGCACGAACGGATCTGGTGGTCGTTGTGTCCAGTTTCGACGATGCCGAAGCCTGCTCGAGCGCGCTGGACCGCGCGACCGCCTGGCGCGCCGACGAGCAGGCCCTGCTGCGTCATCATCTGCGCATCCCGGCCGCGGCCCGGGACGAGGTGGTGGACATCGCCGCCCAGGACGGCTACTCCCCCGCCGCACCGTCGGCGGCCGAGGCCGAGACCGATGACCCGACGGGCGATGCGGCCGACAGTCATATCGAATTGGTATTACAGCGGGTGCAGATCCTGGATGCACTGCACTGTTCACAGGAACGTTCGCGGATGGCGGGATTGGCCCAGCGGCACGAGGGCACCGCGACGGGCTGGGACGCGCTTCAGCCGAGCGGATACAAAGAAATTGCCTCCGCCGATTAGGCTGCTAGCCGGGCGGCCGCCGGCAATCCACGGCCTGCCCCCGCCCGCGCGGACGGCCGATGCGGGTGTCCGATCGCGAACGGGAGATGTGATGAGCGCGCGCAGCTGGCCCGAGATTCTCGGTGCCCTGACCGACGGGGTCGATCTGACCGCGGAGGAGGCGGCGTGGGCGATCGACGAGATCTTCTCCGACAACGCCACTCAGGCGCAGATCGCGGCCTTCGGCGTGGCCATCAAGATGAAAGGCCCCACCGCGATCGAGCTGTCCGGCCTCGCGACCGGCATGTTGAGCCATGCCCGGCGGGTCTCGCTCGAGCTGGGCGCGGTCGACATCGTCGGCACCGGCGGCGACCGGTCCGGCACGGTCAATATCTCCACCATGTCCTCGATCGTGGTGTCCGCGGCGGGCATTCCGGTGGTGAAGCACGGTAACCGGGCGGCCTCGTCGAAGAGCGGCGGCGCGGACGTGCTCGAGGCGCTGGGGGTGCGGATCGCGTTGAGCCCGGAGTCGGTGGCTCGGTGTGTGCGCGAGGTGGGCATCGGTTTCTGCTTCGCCCCGCTGTTTCATCCGGCGCTGCGGTTCGCCGGTCCGGCGCGCAAGGAGATCGGCATTCCGACGGTCTTCAACGTGCTGGGCCCGCTGACCAATCCGGCGCAGCCGAGCGCGGGCCTGATCGGCTGCGCCTTCGCCGAGCTCGTCCCGGTGATCGCCGGGGCATTCGCGGAACGCGGCGCCAACGCGCTGGTGGTGCGCGGTAACGACGGCCTCGACGAGATCACCACCGCCGATACCACCGACGTGTGGGTCGTCGCCGCGGGTGAGAAGTACGAGACCGTCATCGACCCGACGCGCCTGGGCATCCCGCGCGTGGATCCGGCGGCGCTGCGCGGCGGCGACGCGACGGTCAACGCCGCGATCGCCCGCGACATGTTCGACGGCGCCCCGGGGCCGGTCCGCGACGCGGTCCTGCTCAATTCGGCCGCCGCGATCGTCGCCTTCGAGCTGACCCCCGAGACCGCCCGCGCCGATATCCACGAGCTGCTGCGCCCGGCCCTGGAGCGGGCGGCCGCCTCGGTCGATTCGGGCGCCGCCACGCAACTCCTGGACCGCTGGGTGAAGGTGAGCAACGAACTCGGCGAGTGAGAGCCGCACGCGACAATCCGGCGCGGCCTCACACCGTTGCCTCCCTGGCGACGTTGACGCCGCGACGGGAGCGGACGAATTCCGCCCCGCCGCGGCCCACGCTCACCTCAGGTAGCGCACGATGCTTTCCGCGACGCATGCGGGCTTGTCCGCACCTTCCAGTTCGATGGTGACCGTCCGCACCGCCTGGATGCCGCCGGGGATCTCGGAGACCGAGTCCAGATGGACGCGGGCACGGATGCGGCCGCCGGACGGGACCGGCGTGATGAAGCGGACCTTGTTGAGCCCGTAGTTGATTCCCATCGTGATGCCGCCCACTGTGGTCGCCTGGTTGGTCAGCGGCACCAGCAGCGACAGCGTGAGGAATCCGTGCGCGATGGTGTGTCCGTAGGGGCCCTGCGCGGCCTGCTCGGCGTCGACGTGGATCCACTGGTGGTCGCCGGTGGCGTCGGCGAAGGTATCGATGCGGTCCTGGTCGACCTGCAACCAGTCGCTGACACCGAGTTCGGTGCCCACGGCCGCGGCTAGGGCGTCCAGATCGGCGAAATCGGTCATATCTCGTCCCTTTCGTGCTGCCGGGGCGCAAGCCGCCGGGTCACATGAAACGTTGCTTCAGTTCGCGTTTGAGCACCTTGTGGGTGGGCCCCAGCGGTAGCTCGGAGACGAACTCCACCCGCCGCGGATATTTGTACCGTGCCACATGCTCGCGGCCGTAGGTGATGACCTCTTCGGCGCTGATCTCACCGGCGGGCACGACGACCGCCACGATCTCCTCGCCGTAGTTCTCATCCGGCACCCCGATCACCGCCACCTGCGCGATCTTCGGATGCCGCAGCAGCGCCTCCTCCACTTCGGTGGGATAGACGTTGAATCCGCCGCGGATGATCATCTCCTTGATCCGGTCGACGATCCGCAGATAACCCTGCTCGTCGCGCACGCCGAGGTCGCCGGTGCGGAACCAGCCGTCGACCACGGCCCGCGCGCTCGCCTCCGGATTGCCGGTGTAGCCGCTGAACACGTTGTGCCCGCGCACCACCACCTCGCCGACGCTGCCGGTCGGCAGCAATTCGATGCGGTCGCTGACGCCGGGATCTGCGATCTCCACGTCCACACCCCAGACCGGATGTCCGACGGTGCCGGGCCGCGGTCCGAAGACCGGCTGATTCACCGCGGCCGTCGGTGAGGTCTCCGACAGCCCGTATCCCTCGAGGATCTGCGCGTCGAACACCTCCTCGAACCGTTCCAGCACCGGCAGCGGCAGTGCCGCGCCACCGGAGATACACAGCCGCAGCGCGGGTAGTTCGCCGACGTCGGGGGCCGCCTCGATCAGTCCGTGATACATCGTCGGGACGCCGTGGAAGGTGTTCACCCGTTCGGTCACCATCAGCCGAATCGCCTCGGGCGCGGTGAATCTCGGCATCAGTACGAGCGTCGCACCGGCCCGCCAGGTGGAGTTCATCGAGACCGTCTGCCCGAACACGTGGAACAGCGGCAGTGCACCGAGGGCAATGTCGTCGCGGTGCACATCGTTGGCATCGAAGCTGTTCACGGTGGCGCACATGACCATATTGAGATGGCTCAGCTCCGCCCCCTTGGGCCGGCCGGTGGTCCCGCTGGTGTAGAACACCACCGCCGTATCCAGTGGGGAACGCGGCACGAACAGCGCAATGGCCTCGCCCACAAGGCTTTCCGGGCGCAGGCAAGCGATTCCGACCCGCCGGGCCGCTTCCGCGCCGACCGATTCCACCTGCGGATGGCAGATCAGCAGCGTCGCCCCGCTGTCGCGCAGGACGAATTCGGCCTCGTCGGCGGTGAGCAGCAGATGCACCGGCACCACCGTCGCCCCGGCCGCGAGGATCGCGTAGTAGGCGCGGGGGAATTCTGCCGTATTCGGGCACATGAGCGCGACCCGGTCCCCCGGCCGGATGCCGCGCTCGATCAGCGCGCCGGCCTGTTCCCTTGCCGCACGCCACAATTCGGCGAAGGTCAATCGCCGGTCGCCCTCGACGAGCGCGATGTGATCGGGCCGGCGCCGCGCCGGTTCGGCGAGGATGCTCGCCAGCGACAGCGTCGCGTTCACAGCCCCATATCCTTGGCGATGATCATCTTCATGACCTCGTTCGTCCCGCCGTAGATGCGATTGACCCGGTTGTCGGCATACAGCCGGGCGATCGGATATTCGTTGATGAATCCGTAGCCGCCGTGTAGCTGCAGACAGCGGTCGATGACCCGCGCGGCGACCTCGGTGCAGAACAGCTTCGCCGAGGCGGCGTCGGCGGCGCTCAGTTCACCGGCGTCGAGGGCGTCGAGGGCCCGATCCACCACGGCCTCGGCCGCGTCGACCTCGGCCTTGCAGGCGGCGAGCTCGAATTTGGTGTTCTGGAACGAGGCGACGGGTTTGCCGAAGACGTTGCGCTGCTGGGTGTATTCCTGCGCGAACCGCACCGCGGCCGCGGCCTGGGCGTAGGCGCCGGCGGCGATGGAGAACCGCTCCTGCGGCAGATTCTGGCCGAGATAGGAGAAGCCTTTGTTCTCCTCGCCCAGCAGGTCCTCGACGGGCACCCGGACGTCGGTGAAGTTCAGCTCGGCGGTATCGGAGCTCCGCAGGCCCAGCTTGTCGAGTTTGCGGCCGATCGTGTAGCCCGGCGACGTAGTGTCGACCACGAGCAGGGAGATGCCGAAGCGACGGTCGTCCTCCCGTGGCGGGGCAGTGCGGGCGCAGACGATCACCCGGTCGGCGTTGACACCGCCGGTGATGAACGTCTTGGCGCCGTTGAGCACATAGTGCGTGCCGTCCTCGGAAAGCTTGGCGGTGGTGCGCATTCCGGCCAGATCCGAGCCGGTGCCGGGTTCGGTCATGGCGATGGCGAACATGATCTCACCGGCGGCGAATCCGGGCAGCCAGCGCTTTTTCTGCTCCTCGGTGGCGAGCTTCTTCAGATACGGCAGGCACAGCCCGACGTGCACACTGGAGCCGCCGAACGACACACCCGCCCGTGCCGTTTCCTCCATGAGGATCGCCTGGAATCGGAACGACTCGATGCCGGCGCCGCCGTATTCCTCGGGCACCTCGATACCGAAGACGCCCAATTCGGCCAGCTTGTAATAGAACTCGCGGGGCACGATGCCCGCCTCCAACCACGTGTCGTAGACGTGGACGACCTCGGTCTCGACGAATTTGCGGATGGTGCCGCGGAAGGCGTCGTGGTCGGCGGTGAAGCCTGTTCTGCGCATGATGTTCTCCTGGAGAGGTTTCAGAGCCGACGGCCGCCGTCGACATAAATGGTCTGGCCGGTGATGAAGGACGCCTCGTCGGAGGCGAGGAAGGCCACGGTGTTGGCGATGTCCTCGGGGCGGCCGACCCGGCGCACCGGCGTGATCTCGGCCGATTTCGCTTGCCACTCTTCGACACTCACGCCGACGCGGGCCGCGGTGGCGGCGGTCATCTCGGTGACGATGAAGCCGGGGGCCACCGCGTTGACGGTGATGCCGTAGGGGCCCAGTTCGATCGCCAGGGTGCGGGTGAGTCCCTGGATGCCCATCTTGGCGGCCGAGTAGTTGGCCTGACCGCGGTTGCCGAGCGCCGAGACGCTGGAGGTGTTGACGATCTTGCCGTACCGGTGGGTGACCATATGCCGTTGCGCCGCACGCGAACACAGGAACGCGCCGCGCAGGTGGACCGACATCACGGTGTCCCAGTCGTCGGCCGACATCTTGAACAGCAGATTGTCGCGCAGCACGCCGGCGTTGTTGACCAGGATGTCGAGCGACCCCAGTTCCGCGGCGACACGATCGAAGGCGGAATCGACGCTCGCCTCGTCGGTGACATCGCAGGCCAGCGGGACGGCCACCCCGCCTGCGGCGACGATCTCGTCCGCGGTTGTCTTGCAGGCGTTCTCGTCGAGGTCGGCGATGGCGACAGCCGCCCCGTCGGAGGCCAGCCGGGCCGCGGTGGCCGCGCCGATGCCCCGGGCGGCCCCGGTCACCACGGCCACTCTGCGCTGATCTGTCATCGAATTCTCTCCTCGAAATCGGTTGTCACACGAAGGCGTTCACGCCCGTGAGGGCGCGGCCGATGAGTAGTTTCTGGATCTGGCTGGTGCCTTCGTAGAGGGTGAGCACCCGCGCGTCGCGCAGATACTTCGACACCGGGTATTCGTCGATGTAGCCGTACCCGCCGAAGACCTGGATGGCGTTGTTCGCCGCCTTCACCGCGGCCTCGCTGGCGAACAGCTTCGCCACCGACGCCTCGGTGCCGAACGGCCGGCCGCGGTCGACCAGGTCGGCGACCCGCCAGGCCAGCAGCCGCGCGGCCTCCACGTCCACGGCGATATCGGCGATCAACTCCTGGACCAGCTGATAGGAGGCGATCGGTTTGCCGAACTGTTCGCGTTCTCCGGCGTAGCGCACGGCGGCCTCGAGGCAGGCGCGGGCCACACCGACACATCCGGCGGCCACGCCCATGCGCCCCTTGTCGAGGGCGGCCATCGCGATCCGGAAGCCTTGCCCCTCGCCGCCGAGTCGCGCCGAGTCCGGCACCCGCACTCCGTCGAGCACGATTTCCGCGGTGGCCTGGCCCCGCAGGCCGAGCTTGCCCTTGATCTCCGTGCGGCCGAAACCCGCTGCGTCCGTCGGCACGAGGAATGCGGTGACCCCCTTGGGCCCCGGTTGGCCGGTGCGGGCGAAGATCAGCGCGATATCGGCCCAGGTGCCGTTGGTGATGAACATCTTGGTGCCGGTGAGCACCCAATCCTCGCCGTCGCGGACCGCGCGGGTGGTCAGATTCGCCGCGTCGGATCCGGTGCCCGGTTCGGTGAGGCCGAAGCAACCCAGTGACTCCCCCGCGCACAGGCGCGGCAGCCAGTCCTGTTTCTGCTGTTCGCTGCCGTAGGTCCCGAGCGATTTGCCGACCAGGCCGAGTGAGACCGAGACGATGCCGCGCACCGAGCTGTCGCCGCGGCCGAGTTCTTCGAGCAGCAGGCAGTACGACAGCGCGTCGCCGCCCGAACCGCCGTATTCCTCCGGGATCTCGATGCCGAGAAAGCCCATGTCACCGAGCTTGCGCACGATCGCGGTATCCACCGATTCGGCGCGATCCCAGGCCGCGGCATAGGGCACGACCTCCTTGTCGACCCACGCGCGGGCGACCTCGCGCAGCTCGCGGTGGGCATCGCCGAGTTCCAGATCCATGACGGGAAAACTCCTAACCGAACGTTGTTAGGTATCTACCGCCACGATAAACTAACACTGTTCGGATGTTCAAGGCCCCGGTCCCGGACGGTGTAGGTTGACTCGGCACGGATCGGTGTCGCGGCGAAGGAGGTGGCGAGGATGCCCCGGCCACGGGTACCGCTACTGAGTCGCGAACGCATCCGCGAGACGGCACTGGAATTGATCGACCGCGACGGACTACCCGAGCTCTCGATGCGGAAACTGGCCGCCGAACTGGGCGTTCAGGCGGCCTCGCTGTACGGCCACTACCCCACCAAGGACGATCTGCTCGACGATATCGCCGCCGGCATCATGTCCCACGTGGACGCCTCCGCCTTCGAAACCGCCGACTGGCGCACCGGCCTCGTCTCGTGGGCGCGTTCCTACCGCGCGGCCCTGGTCCGCCACCCCAACTTCGTCCCCTACCTGGCCTCCGGCCCCGGTAAGCGCGAGGAGAATCTGCGCGCGGCCGACGCCGTGCACGGCGGCCTGGTCGGCGCCGGCTGGCCACCCCGCCAGGCCACCATGATCGGCGCGGCCACCCGCTATGTGGTGATGGGCTCAACGATCGGGTCGTTCTCCCGCGGCTTCGTCGACGACGTCCAGGTCTATCGCGACCGCTATCCCCATCTCGAGCAGGCGCACCTGCTGCGTGCCAAGGCCGACGAAATCGATTCGGAGAGTTTCGAATTGGCGCTGGAATCGTTTGTCACCGGGCTGGAGATCCGCTTCGCCGCCATCCAGCAGCGCCGCGCCCGCCGGCGCGAGAAATCCACCGAGGGCTGACACGGCTCAGGCGGCAGAACACCGCGGGCCGGCTCGGACAATGATTCCGAGCCGGCCCGCGGCGGGCACAGCGATCTCAGAGGTCGGCGAAGACCGACCTGACCTCGTCCTCGGTCAGCCCGTAGTCGGCCAGCGAGTACTTGTGGGCGGGTTTGCGATCGCCTGATTTACTCTCCTCGTCGAGCGCCTGCATGGCATTGCGGGCGGGTTCGGTGTAATCCAGCCCGAAGGTCGAATAGATCTTCTCGACCGTGCCGAACGGGTCCGCCCGCAGATCCTCGAATTGAACGTCGAGGAACTGGTCGGGGTTGTAACGCTTACGCGCGGAATTGAATTCGCGCAGTCCCCGTGACCACAACTCCAGCTGGGTGCGGCCGATCGTCTCACCGGCGAAGGTGTTCGACCAGCCCTTGGTGGCCTGTTCGGACAGGCTGCACGAGGAACCGACGATGGTCACCGGGTCACGGTGGGTCTGGATGATCAGCGCGTCGGGGTAGACCTGCATCAGCGCGTCCAGTGCGAACAGGTGGCTGGGGTTCTTCAGCACCCAGCCCCTGGAATCACCGAGGCCGATCAACTGCAGATTGCGCTTGTGCCGCTCATAGGCGTTGGTCCAGTCCTGTTTCTGCAACCACTGCGAGTAGGTCGGCAGGTAGGCCAGCGATTCGTAGGCGATGGACTTCACGGTCTGGCGCAGCAGCTGCCAGCATTCCTCGACCTCGGCGGCACTCATGTAGTGCAGGCCCATGAATTCCGGATTGTCGATGTGATGCTGTGCGAAACCGGCGTCGATCTGCTGGAACACCGGATTGTCGGCCCAGGTCTCACGCGGCGGGCGCGGCTGCGGCAATTCGGCCAGCCACATCTCCAGCGCCTGATGCTGCGGGTCGGCGGCCAGCAGCCGGTGCAACGCGGTGGTGCCGGTGCGGGGCAGGCCGGTGACAAAGATCGGCCGCTGGATCGCGGTTTCGGCGTACCCGGGGTTCGCCTTCCAGGACGCCTCGCTCAGCGCCCGCGCGACCAGTGCGCCGCGCAGGAAATAGCGGTTCATCTTGGAACCGAGTTCGGTGAGGTCGGCGTCGCGCCGATACGAGTCGAGCAGCACACCGAGCGCCTCGGTGTAGTCGTCGGGGCCGAAATCGGTGAGGCCGCACGCCTTGGTAGCGGATGCGTGCAGATCCTCGACGGTGCCGACGTTGGTACGAGCGGTCATGAAATTCTGTTCCTCACACGTGGTATTCGCCGCAGTTGACGTCCAGGGTCTGGCCGGTGATGGCACTGGCCCAGTCGGACGCGAGAAACACCACGGCTTTGGCGATCTCGTCCGGTTCCGGCAGTCGCTTCAGATCCGACCGGGAGGCGGTCTGCTCGTACACCTGGTCGACGGTGATGCCGTATTTCTTGGCGACCTCACCGAAATACCACTTCAGCTGATCGGCCCAGATGTAGCCGGGCGCCACGCTGTTGACCCGAATCCCCTTGGCGCCCAGTTCGGTTGCCAGCGTCTGCGACATCGCCAGCAGCGCCGATTTGGCGACCTTGTAGCTGCCGTAGCGCGGTTCGGAGTGCCGCAGCACCGACGAATTGATCATCACCACCGCGCCGCGGGTCTTGGCGAGTTCGTCGGTGAAGGCCTGGGTCGCGCGCAGCGTGCCCAGTACGGTCAGCTCGAGACTGTCGCTGATCTGCTGAAAGTCCGTGCGCGCCAGCGATTTCATCGACGGTATCGCGAACGCGTTGTTGACCAGCGCGTCGACCCGGCCGAAGGTCTCGACCGTGCGCTCGACCAGATTCGCCACCGCGGCATCGTCGGTGATGTCGGTCGGCACGATCAGGCTCGTCCCGCCCGCGCCGTCGATCTCGTCGGCCACCTCCCGCAGCCGCGATTCGGTGCGTGCGGCCAGCACCACCTTCGCACCGGCCGCGGCCGCCTGGACGCACAGGGCGCGGCCCAGCCCGGGGCCGACGCCGCTGATCACGACCACCTTGTCGGCCAGCAGGCCCGCTGCGGCGCTCATCCGAGCATCCGATCGGCGAAACCGCGCTGGCGGTCGGCGATGCGGGCCCGCCAGCCCTGCTCATCGATGCGGTTGAGGTCGTAATGCGGCAGCTGCGCCGCCACCTCGTCGAACGGCACCAGCGCGAACTGCGGTCCGTCCGCCGGGGTCATCTCGCGGGCGACCCGCTGCCAGCGGAACTGCAGGATGCCGCGGCGGCGTCCGGTGGTCTCGATCCAATTGGCGATGCCCGGATTGCGGGCCGAGACCACCATGCGGATCATCCCGTCCGGATCGACCTGGGCCTGCGCGCTGTTGAGGCTGGTCTGATGGTTGACGTAGTCGAGGGAGATGTACCACCGGCTGCCGAGCTGGAATCCCTGATACGGCGCATCGGATTTCGGCACCGTGATCACCAGCGCCTGGTCGTCGTCGAGATCGAAATGGCCGACCGAGGAGTACTGCGTGCTGAGCCCGCCCGGGGTCAGCCGCGGTTCGGTGAGGGTGTTCACCGGCAGGTCGAGATAGAACCATTTGGGGAAGTTGAACCAGGTGTGGATGCGCTGCACCAGCGCCCGCGCCGCGGCCCGATACCGCTTACGCAGCTGGTCGACACCGGGTTCGGGGGCCGCGGTGCCGATGGTGTCGAGGCGCTCGATGCGGATACTGCCCTTCATCTCCGCGTTCCAGTCGCCGTAGACCTCGCGCACCGCCAGCATCGAGGCGCCCTCGCCGAGGACGAAATAGTTCGGCCCGGCATCGGCTTTCGGCGGGCCGAAGCGGAGCTGATAGCTGCCGTCCGCGGCGATCCGCAGGCGGCGGTCGTCGAAGGCGTCGTCGCCGTTGGGCACATCGGTGGCGGTGTAGTCGCCGCGCAGCACCTGGAAGCTGAGGTCGACGGTGCTGCCGCGGACACCGGTGAGCAGATATTCCGCACCCGGCTCGACATTGGCGTGGTAGTAGAGCGTATCCGGGTTGTCCAGGCCCATTTTCGCGTGCGGGCCGGTGGAGCTCACGAAGTACGGGTGGCTGGTGCCGTGCGTACCCGAGAGCTGCAGGCAGGCGGCGATACTGCCGGCGAGGTAGTCGTAGCCCTCGGCGAGATCCTTCTCGTCGTGGATGAAATCCGCTGCCGCGATCAGCTTCTCGGCCTCGGCGATCGCCGCGGTGAACGGTTCGGTCAGCGGAGCGCCGCCGCCCGGAAGTCCGTTTCCGGTGACGGCGTCGGTCCCCGGTGACGATCCTGTCGATGTACTCATGTCGTCCTAGCGTGTTGTGCGGGCGGTACTGCGGTTCACAGTCTCAGTTCGCGGCGGATCAGCGCGGCGATTTCGGCGGGTGAGCCGTGTTCGGGGGTGATCACGAGCTGGGCGTGTTCGGGACGTTCGTAGGGTGAGTCGATACCGGTGAACTCCGGCAGCCGGCCCGCGCGAGCCTTGGCGTACAAGCCCTTCGGATCGCGGCGCTCACACACCTCCAGCGGTGTGTCGACGAAGATCTCGTGGAAGTCCAGGCCGCTCGCGGCGTGCACACCGCGCGCCTGTTCGCGCTGATCGGCGAACGGGCTGATCACCGAGACGATGGCGATCAGACCGGCGTCGGCGAACAGCGAGGCGACCTGGGCCACCCGGCGGATGTTCTCGCGCCGGTCGTCGTCGGTGAAACCGAGGTCGGCGTTGAGCCCGTGCCGCAGATTGTCGCCGTCGAGCCGGTAGGCCGGGCGGCCGGCGGCCACCAGCTGGCGCTCCAATTCCACAGCGATCGTGGACTTTCCGGAGCCGGACAGACCGGTCAGCCACACCGTCGCACCGGCGTGCGGGCGCTCGCCGCGCCCCACCGACGAGCTGTGCCAGACGACGTCCGCACGCACCACCGCGGGTGCGGCCGAGGCATCGGGCACGGACTCCGGTCCGGTGTCGCGGGCCAGGATCATCCCGGCCGCCACGGTCTGGTCGGTGTCCTCGTCGACGAGGATGAAACTGCCGGTGCGGCGATTGTCGCGGTAGCTGTCGACCATCAGCGGACGCTGGCTGCGCAGGGTGAGGCGGCCGATGTCGTTGAGCGCCAAGGCTTCCGCGCCGGCGACCCGGTGCAGGGTGTTGACGTCGAGCCGGTAGTCGAGTTCGTGGACCTGGACGCGGGTGGTCTGGGCGGCGGTGCGGATCGTGTAGCGCGCACCGGGCCGCAGTTCGGTGGTCTCGGAGAACCAGCAGACCATGGCGTCGACCTCGCCGGCGATATGCGGCCGGTTTCCGGGGCGGGCCAGCATATCTCCGCGCCCGACGTCGACCTCGTCGTCGAGTTCCACCGAGACCGCCATCCCGGTGAACCCCTCGTCCACCTTCACCCCGCCCGGCCCCCAGATCCGCGCGACCCGCGACGAGCGCCCGGATGGCAGCACGACCACCTCGTCGCCGGGTTTGAAGATGCCGCCCGCGATGGTTCCGGCATAGGTGCGATGCCCGGCCCCGCCGGCGGCGGCGTCGGCGGCGTGCGGGCGGATCACGTACTGCACCGGCAGCCGCGCATCGATCAAATTGCGGTCCGAAGCGATATGCACCTGTTCGAGGTGGCTCAGCAGCGGCGGGCCCGCAAACCACGGCGTATGCGCGGAATCGGTGACCACGTTGTCGCCGTGCAGCGCCGAGACCGGCACGAAACTCAGGTCGCCGACGGTCAGCTTCGCCGCGAAATCGGCGAATTCCTCGCGGATCTCCTCGAACCGCGCGGCCGACCAGTCCACCAGATCCATCTTGTTCACACACACCACCAGGTGCGGCACCCCGAGCAGCGAGGCCAGGAACGCGTGCCGGCGGGTCTGCTCGACCACGCCCTTGCGCGCGTCGACCAGGATCAGCGCCAGATCGGCCGTGGAGGCGCCGGTCACCATATTGCGCGTGTACTGCACATGGCCCGGGGTGTCGGCGATGATGAACTTGCGGCGCGGCGTGGTGAAGTAGCGGTAGGCCACATCGATGGTGATGCCCTGCTCCCGCTCGGCGCGCAGGCCGTCGGTCACCAGCGCCAGATCCGTTGCGGCATCGCCACGTTGGGCGCTGGCCCGTTCGATGGCGGCCAGCTGGTCGGAGAACAGGTTCTTGGAGTCGTAGAGCAGGCGGCCGATGAGGGTGGACTTGCCGTCGTCGACGCTGCCGGCCGTCGCGAGACGTAACAGATTGCGGCTCATCAGAAGTAGCCCTCCCGCTTGCGGTCTTCCATCCCGGATTCGGAGATGCGGTCGTCGGCGCGGGTGGCGCCGCGTTCGGTGAGCCGGGTGATCGCGGTTTCGGCGATCACGGCCGCCGGATTGTCGGCCTCGCTCTCGATACATCCGGTGCAGGTGGCGTCGCCGACGGTGCGGAACCGGACCGTCGTCTCGAACACCGGCTCGTCCGCGCCCGGAGTCAGGAAAGGATTGGCGGCCAGCAGCATTCCGTCACGCCGGAAGACCGGGCGGCGGTGCGCGTAGTACAGCGGGGGCAATTCCACCGCCTCGCGGTCGATGTACTCCCAGATGTCGAGTTCGGTCCAGTTCGACAGCGGGAACACCCGGATATGCTGGCCCGCACGGTGTTTGCCGTTGTAGAGGTTCCACACCTCCGGGCGCTGCGCCCGCGGCTCCCAGGCGCCGAATTCGTCGCGGAAACTGAACACCCGCTCCTTGGCGCGCGCCTTCTCCTCGTCGCGCCGCGCCCCGCCGAACACGGCATCGAAGCGATGTTCGGCGATCGCGCGCAGCAATGTGGTGGTCTGCAGCCGATTCCGGCTCTCCCCCGGACGTTCGGTCACCCGCCCGGCGTCGATATCGTCCTGCACCCGCGCCACCAGCAGCCGCGCACCGAGCCTGGCCGCCGTGCGATCGCGGAAGTCGATCACCTCATCGAAGTTGTGCCCGGTGTCGACGTGCAGCAGCGCGAACGGCAGCGCCGCCGGCCAGAACGCCTTGCGCGCCAACTCCAGCATCACCGCCGAGTCCTTACCGCCGGAGAACAGCAGCACCGGTCGTTCGAAGGTGGCCGCCACCTCCCGGAAGATGTGCACCGATTCGGCCTCGAGGGCCGACAGATGCGACAGCTCGTATCCCGTCCGCATCACATTCGCCTTGTCCGCATCGCTCGCACCGCTCCCCGAATCCGAAATCTCGACCACTTCAGGGTTGCGGTGTCGAATATTCGACGCTATTGTTCGATATTGTGACACCGACGATAAGCGGATGCCGGTGCGTCGGTCAAGGGGTTGTCGACCCCGCGCGGATTTCGCCCCGTCACACCTGGCCGCCATACCGGTGCGAAGTCGCCGCATCGACCTGGTCCGTGAGCGGAGCTGCGCTTTCGGCACCGCGCACGCCGATCCGAGGCCGGGAGTGCCTCGAAGTCCCGGCCTCGACCTCGACCGCGCCACACACGGCCCTCGCCGACATCCAGCGCGCTCCGAACCGGCCACCCAGTTCGCCCTCTCACGTCGGACCGCACAGCAACGACCGGCGCGGTGAGCCGCCTGTGCGCACACCGAAGGCAGCCACCGCCCGGCGCACCCGGGACCGAGACAGCGGCTTCGCGGCACCCGGGGCGTGGAAATCCGCACCGACGCAGGCGCGAATCCACGGCACTGCACTCGAAGGACCACGCCCGCGGCGGCCGGTACGGTCAGCGGCGGTGCGACCCGTCACCGCCAGGTGCGGCGCGATCGGCGCCCGCGTGGATCAACCTGTCGACCAGGAAAGGGCGCCATGTCCGAGGGCACCGACATCGCTACTCCCGCTGCCTCCGCAGGATCACCACCCACGCATCGGGTGGTGCGGGTGATCGAACTGCTGTCGCGCCGGCCGGCCGAGCACTTGTCGCTGGCGCGGATCGTGCGCGAGACCGGACTCTCGCGGGCGACGGCACATGCGGTGCTGACCCAGCTCACGGCCGACGGCTGGACCGTGCGCGATCTCGACGGCAACTACGGTCTGGGGATGGGGCTGCTCGCCGTCGCACGCCGTGCGGAGGCGGCGTTCCCGCTGCGCCGGCTGGCCGCGGACCTGTTGCGGGAATTCGTTGCCGAACAGGGCTTTCCGGTCTTCCTGGCCGAGCGCGACGACGGGTCGATCATCATCACCGAGGTCGCCGGGACTCCCTCGGTGCCGTGGATCCGGCAGGGCCGCCGCCTGCCCCTCGCACCGCCGGTCGCGCGCGAATTCATCGCCTGGGCACCAGCTTCCGAACGCACCGCCTGGATCGACCACGCCGACCCCGCCCATCGCGAACGCCTGCTCGCGGTACTCGACGCCGTCCGCGCCCGCGGCTACTCCGTCGAACGCCTCGCCGACGAATCCGCGCCCATACTCGAAGCCCTTGCCGCCATGCGCAACTCACCGGTCACCGACCCGCTCCGCAACCGCCTGGGCAGCATGATCACCGACCTGATCACCATCGACTACCTCCCCGACGAACTCGGCGCCGAGAACGCCGTAGTCACCGTCGCCGCTCCCATCTTCGCCGGCGACCGCGTCATCGCCGCCGTAGTCGCCTGCCCCGACACCCGCCTCTCCGCCCAGGACCTCACCAACCTCGGCGCCGCCATCACCACCACCGCAGAAAAGATCACCCGAACCACCACCGGCATTTGATCGACCGGCTTGCCTTGCGCGAGCACAGGGATGCCGACCGCGACGGGCGGGCAACTGCCGCCACCGGTACATCGATTCAGGGCCGAAGAATGCCATGGCGGAAGGAAGCGCCTGGTCCCACCGGGCCTCCACATGCCACGACCGGTCCACGCGCATCGACGCCGCAGCAATTACGGTCGGGATGTGCCAACCTCAACCTTCCCACGCCTTTCCCTCCACCTCCGCCGTGGCGTTCTCCCCCTGCGGATTTCGATCGCCGCACTCACAGTGACCGCGGCCTTGTCCGGCTGCGGATCCGAAAATGCCACGCCCGCAACGACTACCACCGCCGCGGGCACTTCGGCCGGCACTGCGCACACGTCCGGCGGCGCGACGAGCACACCGAACGCCGCGAACCCCAGCGCGAGCACATCTCCCTCGCCCGGCACGGTCACCGTTCCTGACGTCCGCGGGGACCGCCCAGCCCTCGCCGACCAACTCCTCACCGCCGCCGGCCTGCACGCGCACATCACCGGCGGCACCGGCCGTGGACCGGGTGGCGGTCAGTGCGTCATCAGCAGCCAGACCCCTCACGCGGAGACCTCGGTACCCACCGGCACCACGATCGAGCTCACCACCGGCGAGGTCGGCGGGCAGAGTCCCTGCTGAACCGCGGCCATCGAGTTACGGTCGCACCATGGAGTTTTCCGGCGGCTGGGACACTGTGGCGACCTTGGTCGACGACCGCTGGGTCGAGCGGCGGCCGCGCCGACCGGAGGTCGCCGCGCAACTGCTCCGTGAAACGCGACTGTTGCCGTGGCTGGCGGCACAATTGCCGCTGCGCGTACCGGTCCCCCGGGTGTCCGGGGAGAACCCGCTCGTCGTACGCCATGCACTGATTCCGGGGAGCGCTCTCGAAACACCCTGTGCCGAACAGGGTTTGCTCGTCGGCCGATTTCTGCGCGCCCTGCACGACTGTCCGGCAACGACGGCGATCGAGCACGGATTGGCACCGGCAGAGCAGACCCGGCGCGACCGGAACGAGACCTTCGAGCAGTTTCGCGCCGACGTCGTTCCGCTACTATCGGGCGCTCATCGTCCTGCGGCGCTGGCCCTGCTCGACGCGGCCCGCGAATTCCCCGCCGATACCGTCGTCCACGGCGATATCGGTCCGGAGCACATCCTGGTCGAGGCCGGCCGCATCACCGGCGTGATCGATTTCGGCGACGCTCACCTGGGTGATCCCGCCATCGACCTGGCATGGGCGCTGTACGGCGCGCCACCCGAGTTCTCGAATGCCGTGACCGCCGCGTACGAGGTGACCGGCGAACTTCGCGGCCGGGCGTCGGTGTGGCATCGGCTCGGGCCGTGGCACGAGGTGACCCACGGCCTCGAGACCGGCTCGACCGCTCATATCCGCAGCGGGCTGGCCGGCCTGGTCGAGCGCTTGTCCCCGGCGGATCAACCACGCAGCCGGTAGCTGGGGCTCGGGTTCGCCGCGACGTAGTCGGCCCACGTGCGGGTGCCGTCGGCGTGGTCGGGACAGGTGTTGTCGCCGGCACGGAAGCTCCGCGCGATCTTGCCGGGGAGCGGGAGCGGCACCGTCCGCCGAGGGCGCCCGTAATGCTGCTGCCATGTCTTCACCAGCTCGCCCAGCATGGATACCTGCGGTCCACCGAAATCTGCCGCACGGCCGCGAGGTTCCCCTTCGACCAGGTCGGCCAGGCGGGTGGCGACATCTTCGGTGGCGACCGGCTGGAAGCGGAAATCCAAGGGCAGCGGGGCGACCGGAAGCTTCTGCACCCCGGCCAGCACTGCGGCGATCAGGTCGTGGAATTGGGTGGCGCGCTGAATCGTATGCGGCACACCACTGTCGGCGATCAGGTGTTCGCAGGCGAGTTTGTTCCGGTAATAGCCGAAGGGAATGCGGTCGATGCCGACGATCGACACGTAGATCAGATGCCGCGCTCCCCCGGCAGCCGCGAGCAGATTCCGCGTCTGCTCGATATCCGGTTTGCCGAACCGCCGGAAGTCCGAGGCCGCGTGCACGATCGACTCCGCACCCTCGGCAGCGTCGCGCACACCGGCCCCCGTCGTCAGATCCCCCACGTGCGTCCCCGCACCCGGGCGTCGCGAGAGCACCCGCACGTCGTGCCCGCGTTCGCGCAGCCGATCCACGATGTGCCGCCCGAGCGCGCCTGTCCCACCGGTCACCAGCACTGTGCTCATGCCCCCACCCAACCCCGCACTCGCAGTCCGGGCAAGCACCCGACAGCCGATGTCACATCCGAATCCACCCGACCGCCACACCGGGACGCCGGCGCACACAACGGTGAGCGCCGGCAGACGGGTGAGGGTGAATCAATCGTGCAAACCTCGCCGCATTCGGCGGTTTTCCGCATTTCCTGTGGCGGTTTGCACGAAAAGTTCAGGGTACGTCCGGCCTTCGCGTCGTCCGGCACGCCCGCACGTCGGCGGGCACGCCGTCCGAACCACACTGCGGGGGAACCGATCCCATTTTTGCCGCGTCGAAGTATCCGGGGGGACTGAATGCCGGAAACCGGTGGCGGCCGTCCCGATCGGCATCGGATTCAGCAAGGACGGACATATGGTTGCTCGGCGCTCGGATATCGCCACCTACATCGTGGTCGCGTACGCGCTCGCGTGGGTGCTCGCGTCGATTCCCTGGATCGATGGCAAGGGCCTGGAATCGGTGCCCTGGCTGCACGACGGAGCGGCCCTCATGATGTTCGCCCCGACAGTGGCCGTTCTGGTCGCACGGTCGAGGATGCGGCAGCCCGTCCTCGCGCGCTCCGCGGCCCCGGGCGTCCAGGCCGCTCCCGGCTTCGCCGCCGACGTCGGCCTCGGACTCGGTCCGGCACCCACGCGCACCGCCCGGTTGATGGTCGCCGCCTGGCTCGGCACGCAGATGGTCGCGTGGATCGGCTACGAGATCAGTGCGGCGCTCGGCTGGTTCCATTTCGATCTGGGCACAATCGACACTTCGATGCTGGTCGCGATGCTGTTGGAGACGCTGACGACGTCCGTCATCGCGACGCTACCGAACGCGCTCGGCGAGGAGATCGGTTGGCGCGGTTGGCTACTGCCACAATTGATCTCCCGCTACGGCACCCCGGTGGCGCTGATTGCGACCGGTGTCGTCTGGGCCCTCTGGCACGCCCCGCTGACACTGCTCGGTTACGGCTTCACAGATATCGGCGCCTGGTCGGCGCCGGCCTACATCCCGTTCTGCATCTGCTTCGGCGCCGTCCTCGGCTGGCTGCGCCTGCGGTCGGCCAGCGTGTGGCCCGCGGCGGTCGCGCACGCGTCGTGGAACGGCGGAGTGATGATCTTCGGCGCCCTGCAGTCGGCCGACTCGAGCGAGCACGCGCACACGCTGCTGGGCGGTTCCGGCATCCCGGGGTGGATCCTGTGGGCGGCCGTGGCGACCGCACTGTTCGCCTTCGCGCCGATTGCGAAAACCCCCGCACCTGCACTGCAAACTTCGGTGCAGACGTAGCGCCGCTACTGTGGTTAGCTTTGAGGCCATGAGTACCACGCTCGCTGCTCTTCCGGAGGAATACCTGCCCCGCGACACCGCGGATGTCGTTCGCACAGTGCGAGATTCACGACCGCAACCGCTGACCGTGCGCGGCGGTGACCACAGCAGCGAGCAGCTCGACGACGAACCGGCCCCGCCCGACCGTCGCATCGTGATGTCGCTGCGGCGGATGAACCGGGTGCAGGCGGTCGACGCCGACGCGCGACTGGTGCGGGTGCAGGCCGGCGCACGACTGTCCGATATCGATCGCACCCTGGCCGCGCACGGCTTGGGGCTGCCGATCGTCGGCGACCACCGCGAGATCACCGCCGGCGGTTTCGCGGCCGTCGGCGGGCTCAGCGCGGCCTCGCACCGCTACGGCATGTTCAGCGACAACGTGGTCGCCCTCGAATACGTGGACCCCGAGGGCCGATTCGGCACCTGCGGGCGCACCCATCACGCCGACCGCTTCCGGCGCATCCTCGGCGGAGCCGGGCGCACCGGCATCATCACGGCGCTGACGCTGCAAGCCATCGAGGTCGACAAGGACCACACCTGGCTGACGTCCGACGCGCACCGATTCCTCGACTTCGACACCTTCGTCGAGCACTCGCACGCCGAGATCACCCGCCCCGGCGACGCTCTGCTGCAGGTCGGCCGCTGGGTCGACACCGCGCCGCTGCGGGTGTCGCGACCGGTCGGCACCGGAAACATCCAGCTCGGCACGGTTCGCTTCGGCCAGTGGTCGAGTCTGCATCCCACCACCGCCACCCCCTCGCTGCGGGCCCGCCGTGAACTGGGTGCGCGGGCACGAAAGTCGTTGGGCGCCATCGCCTCCGCCGCGGGCGGCCGCGCCGGTATGCCGGTGCGCAACGCCGCCGCCGGCGCGCTGATGTTCGCGCCGAAGGTGCTGACGCTGCGCGACGCCGAATATCTCGCCGACACGGTGATCAGCTCCTCCGAGCGCGGCCCCGCCTACCGGGTGGCGGTCTTCGCGCCCATGAGCAGCTACAGCACCGTCTTCCACCGGCTGCACGACCTGTTCGCCGACCATCGCGAACGCAGCGGCGCCATCACGGTCATCTCCGCCATGACCTACGGCGTGCGCTCCCCGGATCTGCACGAATCCGCAGGCGAGGACCACGGCTTCATCACCTTCACCTGCCGCCTGCGCCCCACCGGCACCTACTCCGGCCGCTCCGGCGCCCCGGAACTGATGCGTGAGATCACCTCCGGCATCGACGACATCTGCCGCTCCGAACGCGCCCGCCGCTACCACACCCCCGACTGAACCCTTTGCGTAGACCGAACGCCCCGGCAGATATGTCGGGGCGTTCGGCTTTTCCGGCGGTATCTCGAACGGCCCCCGCAACGACGAAGCGCCCCGG
The DNA here is from genome assembly GCF_003023875.1 of Nocardia sp. MDA0666. NCBI lineage: Bacteria > Bacillati > Actinomycetota > Actinomycetes > Mycobacteriales > Nocardiaceae > Nocardia > Nocardia sp. MDA0666. Next base: position 104,085 of record NZ_PYHT01000009.1, on the reverse strand, counting down.
CCGAAGCCGGGGCGCTCGAGACTGCCGTCGGATGCTCAGTGCTTCTCGGGTCCCACGTGGTACTCGAACACCAGGCCGGCGACCGAGGCCAGGACGCAGAGCACGCCCAGGCCGATCAGCCAGTACTGGAAGAACGCGAAGCCGAGCGCGGTGACCGAGGCGGAACCGGCCAGCAGGATGGGCCAGAAGCTGCCGGGCGAGAAGAAGCCCAGGTCGCCGGCGCCGTCGATGATCTCGGCCTCTTCGTAGTCCTCGGGGCGCAGATCCAGGCGGCGGGCCACGAAGCGGAAGTAGGTGCCGACGATCAACGTCAGTCCGGCGGTCAGCACGATGGCGGTGGTACCCGCCCACTCGACGCCGGTGCGGGACTGGCCGGTGAAGAATCCGTAGACAACCGCCACGATGATGAAGAACACCGTGAGCAGCTCGAAGATGCGTGCTTCGACCTTCATGTCAGTTCAGTACCCTTCTTACTTGCTCTCGGCCTGGCTGGCTTCACGCGCGGTGCGACGGGTGTCGAACGGATGCGTGGTCGTCGCGACCGGCGACTCGCCGATGCTCGACAGGGCCTCGGCATTGGTCTTACCCGCGTCGCGGGCGGCGATGTACTTGTCGAACTTGTCCGGCGTCACGGCACGCACTTCGAAGTTCATCATCGAGTGGAAAGTACCGCACATCTCCGCGCAGCGGCCGACGAAGGCACCCTCGTGCTCGATCTTGGTGATCTGGAAGGTGTTGTCGGAGTGGTTTTCCTTCGGGTTCGGCATCACGTCGCGCTTGAACAGGAACTCCGGCACCCAGAAGGAGTGGATGACGTCGGCGGAGGCCAGCTGGAATTCCACGACCTTGTTGGTCGGCAGCACCAGCACCGGGATCTCGTTGGACGAGCCGACGGTCTCCACCTTGTCGTAGTGCAGGTAGGAGATGTCGTTGGCGGGCAGGCCGTGCAGCGGACCCGGCTGCGGGTGGCCGTCGGCGGTGCGCTCCTTGTACTCGGCCTGGATCTGCTCGTTCATCGCCTGACGGGTCTGGTCGACACCCTGGTAGACCTGGCCGTTCTGACCGACGACCTTCTGGTAACCGAACTTCCAGTTCCACTGGAACGCGGTCACGTCGACGACCACATCGGGGTTCGAGGTCTTCTCGTGCACGTAGTTCTGCACGACCACGGTGAAGTAGAACAGCACCGCGATGATCACGAACGGAATCGCCGTGTAGGTGAGCTCCAGCGGCACGTTGTAGCCGGTCTGCCGCGGGAACTCCGGGGAGTTCTTCTTCTTGCGGTGGAAGGTCACGGTCCAGAAGGTCAGGCCCCAGACCAGCACACCCATCGCCAGGGCGGCGACGACCGACCACGTCCACAGTTCCCGCATCCGGGTCGCCTGCGGGGTCACACCCGAGGGCCACCCGAACCGAAGCACGGGATTGTCGATCGAGCAGCCCGAGACGAGCATCACGGTGATCCCCATGGACACCGCCAGCCCGGCCCGCCGAAGGATGCGGCCCCGCCGTACCCGGGCGGGTCGTGCCCCTATCGCTTCGCTCGCCTTGTGCGCCACGCTCAACGCCTTCCTGGTCGTCCATCCGACACGGCGCCACCCGGATGCCGGGCGGCGCGTTTTCAGCACGTTCGGGAGCCTTCCGCGAGCCGCACCGAACGCACGGCCGACCACGAGAGTTCCCGAGTACTACGCAGCGTAGACCAAACCGCCTCCCGCGTTGTGCCCGGGTCGCTTTCGACACACCGGCCACCGGGTGCGATCCCCGGCCGTACCTCCGCGCCGCTCGCGGGCCCGGACGCGAAATCCCTGGCGAGCGCGACCGCCGCCCAGCGAGGCGACGAGCAGGCCCGCGGTGCGGCATACTCGGGGACTGGTTTCGAATGTTCTCCGCGTACCCGATCCGGAAACGAGGTTCTCGACGCAGTGTGTGGACTGCTGGGATTTCTGACCGCCGATGTGGCCACCGACTCCGTCGTACAGCAGGTGTACGACGCCTTGCAGTGCGGGCGCCATCGCGGCCCGGACGAGCGCGGCACCTGGCACGACGAACACATCATCCTGGGCTTCAACCGCCTGTCGATCATCGACATCGAGCATTCGCATCAGCCGCTGCGCTGGGGTCCGCCGGAGAATACTCAGCGTTATGCGCTGGCGTTCAACGGTGAGATCTACAACTATCTGGAGTTGCGCGCGCAGCTGAGCGAGGAGTTCGGGGCGCGGTTCGCCACCGAGGGTGATGGTGAGGCGATCGTCGCGGCCTATCACCACTGGGGCACCGCGGCATTCTCCAAGTTGCGCGGCATGTTCGCCTTCGCCATCTGGGACACCGAGACCCAGGAGCTGATACTGGCCCGCGACCCGTTCGGCATCAAGCCGCTGTTCCTGGCCACCGGCCCGGGCGGCACCGCCTATGCCAGCGAGAAGAAGAGCCTGCTGGAACTGCTGCCGGCGCTGAATCTCTCGGACGCACTGGATCCGCGCGCGCTCGAGCACTACACGGTGCTGCAGTACGTGCCGGAGCCGGAATCGCTGCACGCGAACATCCGCCGTCTGGAATCCGGCTGCTACGCCACCCTGCGCCCCGGCGCAGCGCCGGAAATCACCCGTTACTTCGAGCCGAACTTCCGGGTGCGCCCGTTCGCGGCCGGCTCGGAGGAGGCCCGCTACCGCGAGATCGCGGCGGTGCTCGAGGATTCGGTCGCCAAGCACATGCGCGCGGACGTCACCGTCGGCGCCTTCCTGTCCGGCGGCATCGACTCCACCGCCATCGCGGCGCTGGCGATCCGGCACAACCCGAATCTGCTCACCTTCACCTCGGCGTTCGAGCGGGAGGGGTATTCGGAGGCCGATGTGGCGGCCGAGACCGCGGAGGCGATCGGCGCGAAGCATTTCATCCGCACCGTCAGCCCCGAGGAGTTCGCGGGCGCGATCCCCGAGATCGTCTGGTACCTCGACGATCCGGTGGCCGATCCGGCACTGGTGCCGCTGTATTTCGTGGCCCAGGAGGCCCGCAAGCACGTCAAGGTGGTGCTCTCCGGCGAGGGTTCCGACGAGCTGTTCGGCGGCTATACGATCTATCGGGAACCGTTGTCGCTCAAGCCTTTCGAGTACCTGCCGAAGGGCGTGCGGCGGCTGGCCGGCAAGCTCTCGGACCGGATTCCGGACGGGACGCGCGGCAAGAGCCTGCTGCACCGCGGTTCGCTGCCGCTCGAGCAGCGCTACTACGGCAACGCCCGCAGCTTCAACGACGCCCAGTTGCGTTCGGTGCTGCGCGAATTCCGCCCGGAGTGGACGCATCAGGATGTGACGGCCCCGATCTACGCGCGCTCGCGCGGCTGGGATCCGGTGGCGCGCATGCAGCATCTGGACCTGTTCACCTGGTTGCGCGGCGACATCCTGGTCAAGGCCGACAAGATGACCATGGCCAATTCGCTGGAGTTGCGGGTTCCGTTCCTGGATCCCGAGGTGTTCGCGGTCGCCGAGCAGATCCCGTATCAGCAGAAGATCACCCAGGAGACCACCAAGTACGCGCTGCGCCGCGCGCTCGAGACGATCGTCCCGCCGCATGTGCTGCACCGGCCGAAACTGGGCTTCCCGGTGCCGCTGCGGCACTGGCTGCGCGGACCGGAACTCTACGACTGGGCCGCCACCCAGATCGCGGAATCGCAGACCGACCATCTGCTGGACAAGTCCGCGATCAAGGCCATGCTCGAGGCGCACCGGGCCGGCAACGGCGACCACAGCCGTCGCCTGTGGACGCTGCTGGTGTTCATGATCTGGCACGGCATCTTCGTCGAGGACCGGATCAAGCCCGATATCCAGGAGCCGACCTACCCCGTGCGGCTCTAGCCGGCGGATACCAGCGACGCGGGCGTCGTACCGCGGCCGATCACGGTCGGCGGTGCGGCGCCCGTCCCGTGTGCAGCGATCCCCCTTCGCACGCCACTCGTAGTCACGTCATCTTTTCGACGCTCTTGAACGTACCGTTAAATAGCGGTACATTAAATGGCGTCAAGCTAGTCGAGCGGTCCGATCGGGCCGCGGACGGATACGACCGAGACACGTACCGAAGGAATTCCGATGGTTCGAAACGACCTGCCCTCGAAGCTCCGCACCCGCATGTCACGCACCGTGATCACGGTCGCCATCGCGGCGGCGCCGATCGTGGCGGCCGCAACCCCCGCTCTCGCCGAACCGGCGGCGGCCCCAGCCCAAGCCCAAGCCCAGGAAATCCACGGCTGGGGCCACCATGGCTGGGGTCATCACGGTGGTTGGGGAATGCCGGGCTGGGGCCTGCCCGGCGGAGGCTACGGCGGCTTCTATCCCGGATGGAACAGCCCGTGGTCGGGTGGCTACGGATACGGGTACGGCTACGGTTACTCGCCGTTCTCGACCGGCAGCGCCTCCTGAGCCGAAATCATCCGGCTCGATCCCACCCGGCACGCGGCCTAACCTCGTAGCTATGTGCCGAAATATCACCGCCCTGCGCGGCCTCGAACCGGAAGCCACGGCCGAGGAGATCGAAGCGGCCGCGCTGCAGTACGTCCGCAAGGTGGGTGGTCTGAGCAGTATCTCCGCGGCCACCCGCCCCGCGGTCGACGAGGCCGTCGCCGAGATCGCCGCGGCCACCACCCGTCTGCTGGCCGCTCTGCCCGACCGCAAGGTGCCGCCGAAGTCGGTTCCGCCGCTGCGGCGGCCGGAGGTGCAGGCGCGCATCGCCGCCCGCGCCTGAGCCCGAGGCCGGCGTTCGGCTCGTGATTCACCCGGAGTTCGCCGTGGCGTGGGGTTTTCTGAACCCGCGCACGGTTGGCTGGAGGTATGGACGAGCGGGATGCGTCGGAGCCGGTAGCGGAGCAGGCGGGTAGTGCCGGGGCGGAGGCCGGTCCTGGTTCGACGCCGGGCACCGGTACCCACGGAGATGTCACCGCCGGGCCGCAAGCCGCTGCTCGCGTAGGCGGACCGGACGGGGTCGGCGCACGCCCCGACCGATCGCGCGGGGTGAGCCGGCGATGGCTGTTCGGCGCGTCGGGGGCAGCGGCGCTCGCCGGGCTGGCCGTGGGTGCGGGGACGACGGCGGCATTGCACGGCGACGGTTCCTCGACCGGCGGCGGCGGGCGATTCTGGCCGCTGTCACCGGAATTGGCGACGGGTCCGGCCCGGGTCGCCACACCGCCCGTGACGGGGTTGCACCTGCAGTTCGGTGCCGACGCCGCGCGCGAGGCGGTGGTGAGCTGGCAGAGTTCGGCGTCGGTGCGCAATCCGGTGGTGCGATTCGGTACGGCCACAACCGGATTCGGCGCGACGGCGCAAGCACAGACCCGGGTCTACCGCGACGCCGCCTCGGGCACCGAGGCATACGCCCATCACGCGGTCCTGACCGGGCTCACGCCGGACACCGACTACATCTACGCAGCCGGACACGACGGTGCCACACCGGAATTGGGCACCCACCGCACCGCGCCGGCGGGCCGGGCCGCGTTCCGCTTCACCAGTTTCGGTGATCAGGGCACTCCGACGCTCGGCAAGCTGGACAACGGCCGCTACGTCAACGACAACCTCGGCTCCCCCGTCGCCGGTGACGTCACCGCGGGGATCGAACATCTGGCTCCGCTGTTCAATCTCGTCAACGGCGATCTGTGCTACGCCAATCTCGCCATCGACCGGATCCGCACCTGGAACGATTGGTGGGCCAACAATTCCCGGTCCGCTCGCCACCGCCCGTGGATGCCGGCGCCGGGTAACCACGAGAACGAACGCGGCAACGGCCCGATCGGCTACGAGGCGTTCCAAACGTATTTCACCGTGCCCGACAGCGGGGCCGAGGATCTCGCGCGCGGGCTCTGGTACGCCTTCACGGTCGGCGCGGTCCGGGTGATCGCGGTGGCCAACGACGACATCTGCCTGCAGGACGGCGGCAACTCCTACGTGCACGGCTACTCCGGCGGTGCCCAGAAGCGTTGGCTGGACAAGGAATTGGCCACCGCCCGGGCGGACCGCGCGATCGACTGGATCGTCGTGTTCATGCATCAGACCGCGATCTCCTCGGCCGACAAGGCCAACGGCGCCGATCTGGGGATCCGCCAGGAATGGCTACCGCTGTTCGACCGCTACCAGGTCGACCTGGTGCTGTGCGGCCACGAACACCATTACGAGCGTTCTCATCCCGTCCGCGGCGTCCTCGGCAGCGACACCCTCACCCCGAAACCGGTCCCGGAGGCGGTCACGCCCGCCACCGCGACCGCACCGGAGATCATCGACACCTCTCGGGGCACAGTGCATCTCGTGATCGGCGGCGGCGGAACCTCCGTCCCCTCGAACGGGCTGTTCTTCCCCGGGCAGCAGTGCCGGGTGATCACCGGCGTCGGCTCGGTCGACCCCGCCACAGGCAAGAAGGCGCCGATCTATGTGATGGAGCAGGCGCCCTGGTCGGCCTTCAAGGACCCCGACCATCCTTACGGATTCTGCGCTTTCGACGTCGATCCCGGCGCCCCCGGCGGCCACACCACCATGACCGCCACCTACTACGCCGTGACCGACACACTGAAACCGGTGGACAGCTTCGTCCTCACCCGCCCGCGTTCGGACCACTGACCCCGCCGCACGCTCGCCAGCGTGAATCGTCCATGTACGCAACGTATCCGCCGCGTCACGACGGCGCATCGCTCACGATCTCCGGTAGCCGGTCCGCACCCCAGCTGCGGTGGATGTAGCCGACGACCCGATCCAGTTCCGCGCGCTCCACCGCGGCCGGTTCGCCGCGTTCGAGCGGATCGAAATGGAAGATGTAGAGCCGCGACGCGAACTGTTCGAACGGCAGCGATCCCTCCCCGAACCGTTCGCCGTGCCCGGCGGTGCCGACGACCACGCCGTCGCCCCAGTCCTGGCCGCTGTCGTTGTTCGGGTTGTAGAAGTAGACCCTCATGGTGTCCAGCGGATCGAGGCTGACCCGCAGGACGGTGATCGCGTGCCAGCCGACGAACCGGGCGGCGCTGTCGGTGACCGCGATGCCGGCCGGCTGTGGGTGGATCAACGGCTGATTGCCGTTGTAGAAGGGGTGGTAGCTGGCGTAGAAGTGCCGCAGGAATTCGTCGACGTCGATCAGCCGCCCGGTCTCCACATCGACGTTGATACGGAATCCGCGCCCGGACCACCAGCCGTGGAATTCGGGGTTGATCCACCGATGCGGATCGCCCTCGCGGCCGACGCAGCGCCGCCCCATCTCCGCGTAGATCCGGTCGAGATGGGGCACGACCAGCAGCGATACCGGGTCCAGATCCATGGGCAGGGTGGTCGCCACCCCGGCCCCGGCCTCCAGCGAGGAAATCGGCTGCCCCTCGAAATGCATGACGATCTCGTCGTCGCGGGCCGCCCACGCCACGGTCTGCAACAGGTAGTCGGGATCGTTGTAGGCCCACATCGACAAAGCGCGCGCCGACTGGCAGGTCGGATTGTCGCCCTGACCGACGCCGAGCGGCAGACCCAGGATCGACAGCATCCCGGACAGCAGCCGCGCCCGCGCGTCCGGCACCAGTCCGAACACCTCGTGCAGCCGTTCCCGGGAGCGCGGCGACACCGGAAGCGCGAGTTGCCGCCACAGGGCGGGCGCGACCGGCGGTTGATACAGAATCCCCCGCTCCAGCAGGAGCGCGAGCCCGTAGATGCCCTGCGCGGTCTCGACGTGCACGGCCTCCTCGATCAGGTTGCGCACGAGTTCGTGGTAGCACAGCAGGCTGTCGCGCCCGGTGCTCGACAATCCCAACGCCTCACCGAGCAGGTATTCCCCTTTGGTCAGCAGGAACCGCAGCAGCACCGCGTGATACGGCGACACCAGCCCGGTATCGTGCATCGAGCGCGCGAAACCCGTTGCCTCATACTGCAATGCGCTGTCGTCCATACTTTCCAGGCGCGTGCGGTAGACCTCCACGCCCGGATCCTCCCGGCATGCGTCGGTGGTGCCGTAGAGGCTGCTGATCAGCCGGTCCGCGCCCAGCCCGGCGGCGCCGAGATCGATATCGGGATTGCTGCGGGCGACGGCGATCTGCGTGATCATCCGCTTCACCTGCTCGACCTGGATGGGACGTTGGCGCAGAATCCGCCAGATCTCGTCGACCAGATGCTCGAGCACCTTCTCGTACCCGATTTCCTCCACCAGATGATGCAGCAGCTCCCGCGAGACCCGCGCCATCCGCCCCTGCTGTTCGCGTTCGGCCTCGCTCGGCGGCGTGAACAGCAGGCTCAGATTGACCGCCAGCACCTGCGACAGATGCCCCAGCGCCTGTTCCGCACTCACCGACGGATGCGGGTAATCACCTTTGGCCACAGCCAGCAACCGCAGATCGCTCACCGTCTCCAGCACCATCGTGTCGGCATTGGCGCTGCGCAGCGAACCCACACTCAACGCGGGAATCAGGATCTCCGGATGCGCCCAGTCGGTGCCGAGGAACAGCCCGGCCGCCTCGAGCCCGCTCGCCCGCGCCCGCACCGCCGCGCAGCCGCCGGGCAGCAGCAGCACCCGACGCAGCGCACCCAGCACCCTGGACAGCTTCACCTGCTTACCGAAATCGCTGGTGTCGCCCAGAATTCGGGTGGCTTCGTCCAGCGTGGCGAGACGTCTGTCCAGAGTGTCGTCGTCGCTGCCGAGTGGAGTCAATCAGGATCCTCCCGTGATCCATTCCTGCCGAGAAGGAGTCATACGTAGAAGTCGAGTTCTTCCTGTCGCTTCAGCAGGTCCCGCAGAGCGTACGGGTCTTCGCCGAAGAAGTACAGCAGACCCCAGTGATTGCCGAATGCCGTTCGCTTGGTGACCTTTTCCGCCAGTGGGGCGGTGAGTTCGTGGGTTTCGAAATATTCGTGATCCTCCGTCTCCTCCGGGATCGACAACCGGCTGACCACCCGCCGCCGCGGATAGACGCCGAACGAACCGGCATGTCCTTTCGCATCCACCACTTCGCGGGGGAAGAACGCCACGATCTCCTCCTCGGTGGTCTTCGGATCGAAGGCGAGCACCAGCGCGTGATAGGCGTTGAAACCGTATGCGCGTTCCAGCAATTCGAACACCTTGAACCCGGGCGGGCGATAGGCGACCTCACCGAAATACATCTCACCGTCGCTGGTGACGAAGTATTCCGGGTGGACGAACCCGAATTCGATATCGAAAGTTTTGATCAGCTTTTCCACCTGCCGGGTGATCTCCGGACGATACTTCTCCAGTTCCGGTGTCGCGGGGACGAAGACGGAGTAGCCGAGCCGCACATATTCGGAGATGTTGAGGAATCGGATCTTGCCGTCGTGGATCCACGCCTCGACCGCGAATTCCCAACCGTCCAAATGGGATTCCATCAGCACCGGGAACTCGTCGTCGGGGATCGCGTCGATCTCGTCGGGGGTGCGGATCACGCGGTGACCGAGGCAGCCGGCCTTGTCGAAGGCCTTGATGTGGATCGGGTCGTTCGGATCACCGTCGAGTTTGAGCAGGGTCTGGTTGACGCGCTTGAGGAACCGGATGACGTCGTCACGCTCGTGTGCCTCCTCGAAGATGCCCACCCGGATACCGCCCAGCTGCGCGCGCCGCTTCATCAGCGATTTGTCGCGCAGCAGCATCGCCTGGCCGAGCAGCCGCGGATTGTCCAGCAGCACCGAATTGATCGCACCCGCCCATTCCACGGTCTCCTCGAAGATCGGGATGGCGACGTCGACGCCCATCTCCTTCAGGGTCTCCGCGATTTCCATCGACCGGTCGTTGAGCCGCTCGAAATTCCAGCAGAGATAGGGAATTTCGTGTTCGGTGCAATACTCCTCTGCCCACTCCGGAGCCACCACGACATAGCGCCGATCGAATCGGTCCACCGCTTCGACTGCGTTCAAGCTCCAACCCAGCAGGGCGACATAGCCTTTGTCCGGGTTCCTGTTCTTCGATTCACGGGATGACATCGACAAACCTGCTCCCCTCTTCGACCTCGGTGCACGTTCGTCGATTGCGAGGTCGTCTCATCGCGCGGTGGTCCTGCGCTCGATACCGGGGCTGCGAATTCGGCGGGCTCCGGTATCGCCGCGCGTGCGCTCGGCATCGTCGGCGGGCGGCAACAACGGCGATCCGCTCTATCACCGTCATTGCCCACGGATACCCCGATGTCTCATTCCCAAACAGGGGCAACGCCGTTGCGCTATTGATACACAATCATTTTCGCTGGTCGTCCTCTTCCGGGACGGAGAAAGACGTACGGCCGCCCCGGCGATCCGGCAGGAGCTCAGGACACCGACAGCACCGCGGCGGTGACCGCGACGGTCACCTCGACGGCGGCGCCGAGCACATCACCGTTGAGCCCGCCGAAACGCCGCACACAATGCCACACCAGCAAAGCCACGCCGGCCAGAGCCACGGCAACCGCGACCGGCCCGAGCCACCGCGTGGGTGCGGCGACAACGCCGGCGGCGAGCGCGACGAGAGTCCAGACCGCCAGTGTCACCACCGATTGCGTGCGCGCCACCAGCGCACCGAACGCGGCGCCGTGAGCAGGCGCATACCCGCGGCAGGCGAGGACGACGGCGACCCGCCCGACCGCAACCGCGAGCCCCACCGCGAACCAGCGGCCGTGTTCGGCGAGGGCAGCGAACGACAGCGCCTGAATGCCGATCGCGAAGATCAACGCGGCCACCCCGAAGGGCCCCGCCCCGCCGCTCTTCATGATTTCCCGGGCACGTTCCGGCGGCCCGTAACTGCCGAGCCCGTCCGCGGTGTCGGCCAGCCCGTCCAGGTGCATTCCGCGGGTGGCCAACCCCAGCGCGCCGACGGTGATCAGACCGGCGAGCGCGAAACCCATACCTACCCAGGACAAAACCCACAGCACCCCGGCGGCACCCACACCGAGCACCACCCCGACCACCGGCGCGGCCGCAATCGCCCCCGCCGCCGACTTCCGGTCGACCGTCTCGGGCCCACGCACCGGCAGCACCGTCAACCACGAGACCGCCAACCGGGCGGCGGCGATCATCGCACCACCCGCCTCGCTCAGGACACGACTTCCGGTGCGGGCGAATCGGATTCGGCGGTGCTCACCCCGGCCTCACCGAAGGTCGACATCTCCGACAGCGCGGCGACGGCCGCGCGCAGCAGCGGCAGCGCGCTCACCGCACCGGAGCCTTCACCGAGCCGCATGTTCAGCTCGACCAGCGGTTCCAGGTCGAGCTTGGCAAGGGCAAGTGGGTGCGCCGGTTCCGTGGACCGATGCCCGGCCACCCACCAGCGCTTCGCACCGGGGGCGAGCATCTCGGCGATGAGCGCGGCGGCGGTGACCACCACACCGTCGAGAATCACCGGCGTGCGCCGGGCGGCGGCCTGAGCGAGATAGCCCGCGGTGGCGGCGAAATCCGCGCCACCGGCGATCCGCAGCAGCGCGAACGGGTCCTGGCGGTGCGGGCGCGCGCGCCACATGGCGTCGCGGATCGCGGAGGCCTTGCGCATCCATCCGGCATCGTCGACGCCGGTGCCGCGGCCGATCGCCACCACCGGTTCGGTATCGGTGAGGGTGGCGATGAGAACCGTTGCGGGCGTGGTGTTCCCGATACCCATATCGCCGGCGATCAGCAGGTCGGCTCCACTGTCGATCTCCTCGTCGGCGATCGCGCGGCCCGCGGCCAGCGCGGCGTACAGTTCGGCTTCGGTGAGGGCGTCCTCGCGGTCGATGGCGCCGCTGGAGCGGCGAATCTTGTGCGTGGACACCGACGGATCGGTGTCGGCGTCCACCGCGATGTCGACCACGCGCACGGTCGCATCGGCCAGTCGTGCCAGCGCGTTCACCGCCGCCCCACCGGCCAGGAAGTTGGCGACCATCTGCGCGGTCACCTCACTCGGATACGCCGACACCCCGTGTCGCGCCACACCGTGATCTCCGGCGAACACCACGACCCGGGCGCGCCGGAACTGATGCGGCGGGCACTCCCCCTGGCACGCCGCCACCCAATTGCCCAGTGTCTCCAACCGGCCCAGCGCCCCCGCCGGTTTGGTCAACTGCAACTGCCGCTGCTCGGCCTCGGCCCGTACGCGCGCATCGGGCGCGGCAACCGGGCCGAATGCCGGTGTGGTGCCATCGAATTCGGCGAGGCCGCGCGGTGTCGAGACCGCCGTCGAGCCGGCGGCAGCAGCCGCGCCCACGTCCGCCACGTCACTCGTCCCGGTCGACGCAGCGGCGCCCTCCGCATCGTGACCGGATGCCAAAGCCCTTTCCGCCGCAGCGGAGTCGGCGAAACCGGAGCCGTGGAAAGGATGTTCGCGGCCCACGGTATCGGCGCTGCCCGAAGCCGAAACCCGTTCCGCCGCACCACCTGCCAGTCCGGCTGCCGCGGCCGCCGCGGAGGCCGTCCCGATCCCGCGTCCGGTGGTAGCGCCGGCAGCTTCCACACCCTTCAGCACGACCGGCACTCCGGCGACGACCAGCACGACCTCGTCGCACACCGCCGCGAGCCGCTGATTCAGCGTCCCGATCTCGTCCTGGAACAGTCGTCCCGACGCGGTCGCCGGCACCACGCCCAGTCCGACCTCCGGGCTCACGATCAGCAGGCGGTCCGCGTAGCCGGTCACCGCCGCGACCAGCGCGTCGATATCGGGGCCGACGGTTCCGCGCGGCGATTCCCAGGCGGCGCGCGCGTCGATGCGGGCGGTCAGCCAGGTGCCGAGGTCGTCGATCAGCGTCACCGGCGCCGGATCACCGAGCACGGTGATCGGATCGCCCTCCACCACATGCCAGGTGCCGGGGCGCCGGACGCGATGGGCGGCAATACGATCGGCGAAGTCCGCGTCGGCGGGATCGGGAACTGCGGTCGCCACATAGCGCACCGGTCCGCTGCCGCCGGCCACCTCCTCGGCATAGGCGGATTTCCCCGAGCGCGCCCCACCGAGCACCAGCGTCCGCAGCCCTCGGCCGCCCGCAGCATCGTTCACCACGTCAGCACGGTACCAATCGGCCCGCACCCGGGCCCTCGCCTACCCGAGCCCACGGCCCCCCGAGCCCGCCGCACATCGCGCCGTTCGAGTCCCGTTCCCCACAGCCGCAACTTCGGAGACCGCGCGACTGGAAGCACACGACAGCCGCCCCCGCCCTTCCGACCGCGCCGCCAATCGAACACGCGACTGTCCGCGAGGAGGCAGGCGATCGTGCCCCCTCGCACGGGACAGCCCGGACTCAGACCGCGTCGCCGGGCGAAACCCGCGGCTTCGGCGCGCGCATACGGCGGATCTGGGAGGCGCGGACGAAGGCGTACCAGCCCAGCGACCAGCTCGAGGTGGTGTCGTCGGGATAGCGCTCGCTCACCCGCTTGTTGATGAGGCGGCCGATCACGAAGCCCTCGGCGACCATGAACAGCATCATCACGATCATCGCGAGGGTGACGTAGGCCTGTATCTGCGGCGTGAGGAACATGGTCAGGATCAGCACCAGCGCCAGCGGCATGAACAGGCCGACCAGGTTGCGCCGGGCGTCGACCAGGTCGCGGACGTAGGCGCGGACCGGGCCGCGGTCGCGCGGCAGCAGATATTTGTCCTCACCGGCGAGCATCCGGGCGCGGCGATCGGCGGCTGCGGCCCGGCGTTCGGCCGAGGCGACCTTGCGTTCCTCGCGGTTGCCGCGGGTGGCCTTGCGCCGGGCGCGGGCCTCCTTGGCGGTCAGCGGCGCGGGCGCAACCGGCCCGCGACGTCTGCCCTGGACATCGCGACGTCTGGGCGTCGGCCGGCCCTTGCCGGCGGTCGGTGCGGGCCGCTGCGCTGCCGTGGCCGTGTCGTCGTCGGTCGCGGCCGACGTGTCGTCGACGTGGTCGTCGGTGGTGCTGGCATCGCCACGGCGCAGGAACTTCACGCCGACCAGGCTATTGGATGGCACACCGGCCTGGAAACACGGTCTCCGCAGACCTGTGTGATCGGTCATACCGCCCATACCGGCAAACCGGCTCCGACCGGGCGGTCTGCACCCCGCGACACACCTCACGGGTGTGGCGATTCGCACGTCCGGCCGCCGACAACCGGCAATTCCGGGGCCCGACGGGCCCGCACCGGCGCGCACAGTGGCAAGATTGGAATAGCCACCCGCGACGTGGCGTTGACAGCTACCGAGCCGTGCGCTGTTCACGGAAACAACGTTCACGGGTAACGAGGGTCTGCGAGGAGACTTCATGACTGTGCAGAACGAGACCACCACCCACGGTGTGATCCTGACCGACGCCGCCGCGTCCAAGGCGAAGGCGCTGCTGGACCAGGAGGGCCGCGACGATCTGGCGCTGCGCATCGCGGTGCAGCCGGGCGGTTGCGCGGGTCTGCGGTACCAGCTGTTCTTCGACGATCGCACTCTCGACGGTGACCTGACCGCCGAGTTCGGCGGGGTCAAGCTCGCCGTCGACCGGATGAGCGCCCCCTACGTCCAGGGTGCGTCCATCGACTTCGTCGACACCATCGAGAAGCAGGGCTTCACGATCGACAACCCGAACGCCACCGGCTCCTGCGCCTGCGGCGACAGCTTCAACTGACGATCTGCACCCGGCGCGGAATCTCTGCGGAGGTTCCGCGCCGTGTCGTGCACACGGTACGGTAAAGCTGATTCCGCCCTCGACAGACAAGGACCGGGCTTCGTGACCATCGCTGTGTCCGCTTCCATCGCGACCGACCATTTGATGCGTTTTCCGGGGAAATTCTCCGACGTCCTGCTTGCCGATCAGTTGCAGCATGTGTCGTTGAGCTTTCTGGTCGACGATCTGGTGATTCGCCGAGGCGGTGTCGGCGGCAACATCGCGTATGCGATGGGTCTGCTGAACGGTAACCCGCTGCTGCTCGGCGCGGTCGGCCCCGATTTCGGTGAGTACCGCGACTGGCTCGAGCGCCACGGCGTCGACTGCTCGGCGGTGCGGATCTCCGAGACCGCGCACACCGCCCGCTTCGTCTGCACCACCGACGAGACGATGGCCCAGATCGCGTCGTTCTATCCCGGCGCGATGAGCGAGGCCCGCGACATCTCGGTCGCCGAGGTGGCCGAAAACCGTTCGCTGGATCTGGTTTTGGTGGGCGCCAACGATCCCGACGCGATGCTGCGCCACACCGAGGAGTGCCGCAAGCTCGGTATCCCGTTCGCCGCGGACCCCTCGCAGCAGCTGGCCCGCCTCGACGGCGATCAGGCGCTCGCCCTGATCGACGGCGCCACATACCTTTTCACCAACGAGTACGAGTGGGGCCTGCTGCTGCAGAAGACCGGCCTGTCCCCCGAGGAGATCGGTCGCCGGGTCGGCATTCGCGTCACCACCCTCGGCGCCAAAGGCGCGCTGATCGTCGACGGCGACGGTGTCGAGGTGAATGTCGAAGTGGTGCCGGAACTTTCGCAGGTCGACCCGACCGGTGTCGGCGACGCGTTCCGAGCCGGCTTCCTCACCGGGCACACCGCCGGACTCAGCCTCCAGCGCTCGGCTCAGCTGGGTTCGCTGACCGCGGTGCTGGTCCTGGAGACCGTGGGCACCCAGGAGTGGTCGCTCGACCGCGACGACGCGCTGCGGCGGTTGCGCGGCGCGTACGGACCGGAGGCGGCGGAGGAACTCGGCGCGCTGCTGAGCTGACGCCGCCCCCGAAGATCCGGGCCATTCGGCGGCCCGCGGCCGTGATGATTCACAACATTGCGTCCGGATGCGCGGAGTTCGCCGGCGAACAATAGGGTGTGCGTATGGGATCCGATCGTTTATATTTTCGTCAGCTGCTGGCGGGCCGGGACTGGGCCGTCGGCGACCCGATCGCCACTCAGATGCGCAATTTCTCGTATCTGATCGGCGATCGCGAGTCCGGCGAATGTGTGGTGGTGGATCCCGCGTACGCAGCGGGTGATCTGGTCGATATCGCCGAGGCCGACGGCCTGCGGCTGACGGGCGTGCTGGCAACTCACCACCACCCCGACCACGTCGGCGGCACGATGATGGGTTTCACCTTACGCGGAGTGAAGGAACTGCTCGAGCGGGTGCAGGTTCCGGTGCACGTGAATCACGAGGAACTGTCCTGGGTCGCCAACGTCACCGGTATCGCCCCGAGCGAGCTGACCGGCCACGACCACGGTGACACTCTCGCCGTCGGCGGCGTCGAGATCGAATTCCTGCACACCCCCGGCCACACGCCGGGCAGCCAGTGCTTCCTGTTCGAGGACCGGCTCGTCGCCGGTGACACGCTGTTCGTCGACGGCTGCGGCCGCACCGACTTCCCCGGCGGCGACTCCGACGCCATGTTCCGCAGCCTGCGCCACCTGGCCGAATTGTCCGGCGACCCGGTCGTCTACCCCGGCCACTGGTACTCCGAAGAACCCAGCGCGGCCCTGTCGTCGGTGCGCGAGAACAACTACGTGATGCGCCCGACCACCCTGGAGCAGTGGCATATGCTCATGCCCGGCTGAGCACACGCACCTGCCCTCCAAGCCCTTTCGCCTTGCGCGAGAGGGCTTTTCGCATTTCCGGCGCAGGTGCAACACCCCGGCGCAGGTTTACCGACGCAGCGTTGGTATCTTACCGACGCACCGTCAGGAAGATGGTGCTGTCCCGCCGCCGGTCCGCCCGGCGGCAGCCGTGAGGAGTTGTCATGTTCCTGGCACTGCGCGAACTGTGGTACGCGCGAGTGAGATTCGGCCTGATGGGCGGCGTGGTCGCGCTCATCTCGATCCTGACCGTGATGCTGTCCGGGCTGTCGTCCGGACTGGTCGACGACGGCGTTTCCGGCCTGCGCGCTCTGCCCGTCGACGCCTTCGCCTTCGCGCACGGCACGAAGACCGACTCGGCGTTCACCCGCAGCACGATCGACACCGCGCAGGTCGCGGCGTGGCGGTCCCGGCCGGACGTGGCCGACGCCGCACCCTTCGGTAATACGCTGGTCAACGCCAAGACCGGCGGTGGGGTCGCGGTCGACTTCGCCCTGTTCGGCGTCGATCCGCAGTCGTTCCTGGCCCCGGATCCGGCGCAAGGCGCACGGCTGGACCGGCCGGACGGCATCGTCGTGAGCGCGACCGCCCTCGACAAGGGTGCGCGACTGGGCGACACCGTCGTGATCGATCGGCTCGGCACCACGTTGACGATCGTCGGTGTGACCGCGGGCAAGCAGACCTTCGGCCACGTCGATGTCGCCTATGTGCCGCTGCATACCTGGCAGCAGATCCATGCCGGGGTGAAACCGGGCGAGCAGGTGCGGGAGCAGGCCTACCGCGAGGCCAGTGCCGTGGCACTGCGTGCGCGGCCGGGTGCGACGGTCGACCTGGCCGCCGGTGACGCGGCGGCGGATACGACCGCCATGACGCGCACCGCCTCCTACGACGCCTCCCCCGGCTTCTCGGCGGAGATGGCGACCATGTCGCTGATCAAGGTGTTCCTCTACGCGATCTCGGCGCTGGTGGTCGGTGCGTTCTTCCTGGTGTGGACCATTCAGCGCGCGGGCGAACTGGCGGTGTTGCGAGCGATCGGCGCACCGACGCGGTTCCTGCTCGCGGACGGACTCACTCAGGCCGTGGTGGTGCTGGTCGGTGCGACCGCCGTCGGAGTGCTGATCGCCGTCGGCGGCAGCCGATTCATTCACGGCATGCCGTTCACCCTCGATCCCGCGGCCATCGCCACCGGCGCCGGCCTGCTGGTGCTGCTCGGTGTGCTGGGCGCTGCCGCCGCCATCGTGCGCGTCACCAGAATCGATCCCCTCGCGGCCCTGGGAGCCAACCGATGAGCCTGTTCACCACACGCAAAGCCGCTGCGGCACAGGACGATACGCGCGACCGCGACCTGACGGGCCTCGAACTCGACGGCGTAGCGCTCACCCTCGGCGACGGCACCGATACGGTGACCGCGCTGGACGACGTTCACCTGTCGGTCGCGCCGGGGGAATTCGTCGCGATCATCGGCCCCTCCGGTTCGGGCAAATCGAGTCTGCTCGCGGTGGCGGGCGGGCTCACCACGCCCGACGCCGGGCGGGTCCGCGTCGGCGGCACCGATCTCATCGCCCTAGGCGCCCGGGCCCGCGCCCGATTCCGTTTGCGCCACATCGGTTTCGTCTTCCAATCGGGCAACCTGCTGCCCGCGCTCACGGCCGCCGATCAACTGCGACTGATCGCCCGGCTCACCGGTGCCCAGCGCGATCCGCAGGAATTGCTCGACGCGGTCGGGATGGGCGCGAAGGCGAATCGGCGTCCGGAGCAACTGTCCGGCGGGGAACGCCAGCGCGTCGGCATCGCCCGCGCACTCATCGGCTCACCGCGCGTCCTGCTGGTCGACGAGCCCACCGCCGCCCTCGATCGCACCCGCAGCGCGGAGGTGGTGGAACTGCTGGCCCGCGAAACCCGCGCGGCGGCGGTCGCCACCGTCATGGTCACCCACGACCACGACATCCTCGACCGCTGCGACCGCGTCCTGCACATGGTCGACGGCCGCCTCACTCCCGAGCGCTGAGCGTGCACCACACCCCGTCACCGCGACGGGGTGTGATAGCACTGTCGCAAGGGTCGGACCGAGACCCGGTCGTGCGAGAAGGAGGTGTCGTGCCGAGAATTCAGGCGGCGACGGTCGCGGAACACCGGCAGGCGCAGCGACGTGCCCTCCTCGACGCCGCCCGCGCGATCCTCTCGGAACAGACCGGTGCGGCGCCCACCCTCGCCGAGGTGGCCGCTCGCGCCGGCCTGGCCCGGCCCAGCGTGTATCAGTATTTCGGCTCGCGAGACGAACTGTTCGAGGCGGTCCTGGCCGACGCACTCCCCCGCTGGAGCGCGCGGATCGCCGAACGCATGGCCGCGGCCGGCGACCCCGGCGGCAAGGTCCTGGCCTATGCGATGGCCAACCTCGAACTGGTCGACGAGGGCGAACACGCAGTGGTCCAAGGGCTTTCGACCCACGTCGCCGCCGATGCCCTCGCCGCCCAGGGCCGCGCCATCCACGACGAACTCCGCACACCGCTGCTCGACGCGCTGACCGAACTCGGCGCACCCGATCCGGCCACCACCGCCGAACTGATCAACGCCGTCGTCCACACCGCCTCCCGCCTGGTGGAAAACCACACTCCCGTCGACACCGTGGCGACGAGCGTCCGAGAGCTACTGAGTCCGTACCTCGTTCACACGGCGGCCGCCACGCGTACACGACCCGGCGCGTAGACCCCTGCCGTCGAGCGCGGCGATCCGGTGATTCCGCCGCGACGGAGCCCGCTCGGGAACGCGAACGCCGCGACGGCGGAAAGGACTGAGCCCCGCACGGATTCGATATTCGCCATGTCCGCGCGCTCGG
This sequence comes from Nocardia sp. MDA0666, assembly GCF_003023875.1. Lineage (NCBI taxonomy): Bacteria > Bacillati > Actinomycetota > Actinomycetes > Mycobacteriales > Nocardiaceae > Nocardia > Nocardia sp. MDA0666. Next base: position 84,826 of record NZ_PYHT01000009.1, on the reverse strand, counting down.
GCACCGGCGCCGGTTCAGGAGTCCGGATTCCCGCCGCCCGCAGCGGGTTCGGCCCCGTATTCACCCGCAACGTGTGACGGCACACCGGTGTCCGCGCCCTACCGTGATCGTGCGGGACCGCACCCGCGCACCGCCGGACGAGCACAGTGGGGCGAGCGGACCCGAGTCGGCGCAGGCACCAGGGACTGGCGAGGAGTTGACATGGGTGATCTGCTCGTACTGCTGCTTCCGGAAGTGATCGGCCTGATCGTCACCCCGGGCGCCGTCGCGGGATGTGTTGCTGTTGCCACCATCGCACCGAGGGTGGCCTGCGGCAGATCGTCGAGCACGGGTGCGAGGAACAACGCCACCGCGACCGCCAGCACCGCCGTCACGATCGCCGCCAATTGCGTTCGAGCACCGGCGCGTAACGCCACCGCGGTCTGCGAGAACCCACCCGCCGGGGGCAGGGTGTGGAAGAACGAGCCCGCCAGTGACGCCATCCCGTTGGCGAACAGTTCCCGGTTGCTGTCGATCTGAGGTTCACTCGCGCGGCGCACGCCACGCCCCACCGCGACCGTCTCCAGGAACGCCATCATCGAGATGGCCAGCGCACCCGGCAGCAGGTCACCGATATCGCGCAGCCGCGGCACACCCAGCAGCGGTATCCCGGGCGGGACCGGCGAAATCAACGCCACCCCGTGATCGTCGAGATGCGCGAAGGCGACCAGTGCGATTCCGACCACCACCACCAGCGGACCGGGAACGCGCGGCAGCAGTGTCGACCTCGCGTACGGCCCGGTGATACTGGCCGCCGCCAGTATCACCGTCGCCGGATTCGCCGAGCCGAGGTGTTTCAGCGCCGACCACAGCACCCGGAAGAATCCGGTCGCGGCCGGATCGGCGGGCACGCCCAGAAGTTTCGGCAGCTGTCCGGCCGCCACGGTGAGCCCGACGCCGATCTTGATCCCGGTGAGCGTCGCGTCGCTGATGTTCTCGATGATCGCGCCCAGGCGCGCCGGCCGCGCGAGCAGCAGGATCACCCCGACCATCAGGGTCAAGGTCATCAGCGAGGTCTGCGCATCCTCGGATCCGGCGGCGATCCCCGCCCCGACCAGCGTGGATGCGGTCAGGGTCGCGATGGTGGAGGTGGTGCTCACGCTCGCGGTGCGTGACCCGCCCAGCAGCGCGTAGACGACCATCGGCACCATGCAGGTGTAGAGGCCGATCTGCACCGGCAGATCCGCGATGGTCGCGTAGGCCATGGCCTGCGGAATCACCACCGCACCCGCACTGAGCCCGGCCACGATATCGGGCCTCAGCCAGGTGCGGCGATAGCCGGCCAGGGTCGGCGCCACCGTCACACTGCTCATCCGCCCTCCACTCCGCCGCCGCGTGTCAGCGTGCCGCAGGAGGATCGGCGACCACCCGGAAGCCCAGATTCCCGGTCGAGGAGACCGGTTCGCTGCCCTGCCGGGCCGAAACCCGGTAGCGGCGGCAGTAGGACAGGTGGCACAGATACGAGCCGCCCCGCATCACCCGGTCGCGGCCGAGGTCGGGTCCTCTGGGATTCGCTTCGGGACTGTGCCGGTAGTAGTCGGGCGAGAAATAGTCCGAACACCACTCCCACACATTCCCGGTGGTGTTGTAGAGCCCGAAACCGTTGGGGGCGTATGCGTTCACGGGCATCGTGCCCAGATGGGCGCCGGGCGCCGTGCGGGGAAATTCGCCGGTGAAGACGTTCATCCGCCGCTGGCCGTCCGGCTCGAAGTCCTCGCCCCAGGGAAACGGGCCGGTGGATCCGCCGCGCGCGGCATATTCCCATTCGGCCTCGGTGGGCAACCGGGTGCCCGACCACGTGCAGAAGGCTCGCGCGTCCTCCCAGGACACGTGGACCACAGGATGGTCGGCCAGGGTCCCGACATCGGAGTCCGGTCCGAACGGATGCGCCCAGTCCGCGCCCTCCACCTGCCGCCACCACGGGGCGTTCACCACCGCGCGGGTCGGCGGCATATCCGGCGGCAGCAGTCCGGCGAAGACGAACGACCAGCCGTATTTCTCGGCATCGGTGCGGTAGCCGGTGTCGGCGACGAAGGCGGAGAAGTCCGCGTTGGTCACCGCGTACCGGCCGATGGCGAAGGCGTCGACCGTGACCGGGTGGCACGGCCCCTCGCCGTCGCCGGGATACGCCCACCGGCTCTCGTCTCCCATGGTGAAGGTGCCGCCGGGGATCGGAACCAATGCGGAGTCGAACTCCCGGCCGTGGTCTCCCCCGGCCGGGCGACCGATGGCGCCGGTGTCCTCGGCCGAATCGGCGCTCTTTCCCGCTGACGGTGCGCAGCAGGCGTGGTGGGTGCCGGAGTCGGTGCGGTGTGGCATGACTTCCTCTCCCTCACTGTCCGAAATGTCAACGCAGGCAGCGATAGCCGACCGTACGCTGAATCGACCGTACCGCCCGATTCGCCCGGTCGGGGGCGGTATCGGCAACTGGGTGCGCGGGGGCGCGGGACGGCACCGGAATTCACCCCGAGCGGATGAGGCCGGACAGCCGATCGCGGTGCCGCTCTCGCAAGCGGGTTCCACTCCGTGACGCAGACCAGTCTCCGACAGGGGTTCCAGCGATGAGCGATAAGCAGTTCAAGGGCGTCATCAATCTCGACATCCGGGACTCGGTTCCCGATTGGGACGCCTTCCTGGCCGAGAAAGCACCCGACGGCGCACCGAATGTGCTGGTCGTGCTGTACGACGACACCGGATGCGCGGCTTGGTCGCCCTACGGCGGGCGGATCGAGATGCCGACCATGGACCGGCTGGCGCGCGAGGGACTGACCTACAGTCAGTGGCACACCACGGCGCTGTGCTCGCCGACCCGCTCCACCTTCCTCACCGGCCGCAACCATCACCTCAACGGATTCGCCTCGATCTCGGAGACCTCCTCCGGATTCCCCGGCTACAGCTCCCACATCCCGCCGGAGAACGCCTCGATAGCCACCATATTGCGGAAGGCCGGCTGGGGCACCTACTGGGTCGGCAAGAACCACAACATCCCGGTCGACGAATGGACCGCCGGCTCGTCCCGGGAGCGGTGGCCGCTGGGACAGGGCTTCGACCGCTTCTACGGTTTCGTCGGCGGTGAGACCAATCAGTGGTATCCGGACCTGGCCGAGGACAACCTCGAGATGATCGACAAACTCGGCACGCCGGACACCTACAACCACTACCCGACCGGATGGGCGGCCGCGTTCTCCACCCCGTTCAAGATGTTCAAACGGTATTCGTATCAGGGCGGTGTCGCCGATCCCCTGGTCATCTTCTGGCCCAAGGGAATCGAGGCGCGTGGCGAGGTCCGCGACCAATACCACCACTGCACCGATATCGTGCCCGGAACCACCGAAGTTCCGGTGCGAGCCGCGGCCAATACCCACGCGGTGTCGTTCAAGGTGCTGGCGGAGGTGACCACGACGGACGACTCGGAGGGCGTGATCTTCGCCCAGGGTTCACGATTCGGTGGTCACGCCCTGTATTTCAAGGACGGCAAGGTCACCTACACCTACAACTTCCTGGGCATCGCGCCGGAGCAGCAGGTGCGGGCCGACGCACCCGCGCCGGGCCGGCACATCATCGGGATCGACTTCCGGAAGGAACGCCCCGGCGATCACGGCGAATTCTGGGGCACCGCCACGCTGTACATCGACGACAAGGCGGCGGCGCAATCCGAAATCCGCACGCAGCCCGGCCATTTCAGCCTCTGCGGAGAGGGTCTGCGCATCGGCTCGACGTCGGAGATCCGGTCAGCAGCGACTACCACGGTAAATTCGAGTTCAGCGGGGGCGAGATCGCGAAGGTGGTCTTCGATATCGCCGACGACGCCTATGTGGACGTCGAAAAGCATTACGAGGCAGCGCTTTCACGCGATTGACGCACGCTGCGGCGGCGCCCCGGGCCGACCCCGGGGCACCGGCTCTCACGCCAGCGTGCGCAACCAGCCGTGGTTGTCGGCGAACGTGCCGCGCTGGATTCCGGTCAACGTGTCGCGCAGCGCCATGGTGACCTCGCCGGGCTCCCCGCCGCCGATCTCGAATTCACCCTCGGCGGACTGCACCCAGCCGACCGGAGTGATGACCGCGGCGGTGCCGCACGCGAAAACCTCGGTGATCTCACCGGATTCGGCGCCCTTGCGCCATTCCTCGACCGACACCTTGCGTTCCTCGACCGGATAACCGGAGTCGGCGGCCAGGGTCAGCAGACTGTCGCGGGTGATCCCCGGCAGCAGCGACCCCGACAGTTCCGGGGTGACCAACCGGGCCTCGGAACCCGAACCGTAGACGAAGAACAGGTTGTTGGTGCCCATCTCCTCGACGTACTTGCGCTCGCAGGCGTCGAGCCACACGACCTGATCGCAGCCCTTGTCGGTGGCCTGCTGCTGCGCGAGCAGCGAGGATGCGTAGTTGCCGGCCACCTTGGCCTCGCCGGTCCCGCCCGGAGCGGCACGCACGTATTCGGTGGACAGCCACACCCGCACGGGCTTCACGCCACGCGGAAAGTACGCTCCGGCGGGCGAACCCAGCAGCAGGTACTTGTAGCCGGACGCGGGCTTCACGCCCAGCCCCGCCTCGGTGGCGAACATGAACGGCCGCAGATACAGCGACTCCTCACCACCGGCGGCCGGCACCCAGTCCGCGTCGACCTCGAGCAGCTGGCGCACCGATTCGATGAACAGCTCCTCGGGCAGCTCCGCCATCGCCAGCCGCCGCGCCGACCGCTGGAACCGCGCCGCGTTGGCATCGATGCGGAAGGTGGCGATACTGCCGTCGGCCTGCCGATACGCCTTGAGGCCCTCGAAGATGGCCTGACCGTAGTGGAAGACCATCGTCGCCGGATCCAGCGACAGCGGCCCGTACGGCTCGACCCGCGCGTTCGTCCACTGCCCGTCGAGGTAGTCGATCGACACCATATGGTCGGTGAAGTAGCGACCGAACCCGGGCGCCGCCAGAATCTCCGTGCGCCGATCCGCCGGAACCGGGGCGGGATGCGGGGTACGAGTGAACTGTGCAGCGACTGTCATGACCTCGATACTAGAACTGCGGCCCTCGGCGCCGATGCTCGGACCTGCGTCGGGACTCGCCGGCCAGCGGCCAGGAAACCGGACAATCGCGGCGTAATGCCTCCTTGACGGCGTCCGATACGAGTCATTCGCTCCACACTGGCGAGCCCCCTGCCGCCGTCGTGCAGCGCACATACCGGTTACCGGACACCTCACTCCGGAAATGTGATGATTTCCGTCACGTGTCCGAGTCCGCGACCGCCGTTCAGGAGGTGTGCGGTGTGACGAACGGCGGGCGCACCACCTCGGCGCGCAGGCGGCGGCCGCGTACATCGACGGTGACCTCGTCGCCCGGTTCCAGTCCGGCGTCGGTATTCAGCAACGCCAGCGCGATGCCCACCTTGAGACTCGGTGAGAAGGTGCCCGAGGTGGTCTCGCCGACCGTCTCCTCTCCACGCAGCACCGTCTGCCCCTGCCGCAGCACACCGCGATCGAGAGCTTTGAGCCCCAACAGGATTCGCCGTGGACCCGCCGACTTCTCCTGCGTCAGCGCCGCTTTGCCCCAGAACTCCGGCTTCTTCCAGCCGACCGCCCAGCCCGCGCGGGCCTGCACCGGCGAAATCTCCGGCGACAGCTCGTGGCCGTGCAGCGGATAGCCCATCTCGGTGCGCAGGGTGTCGCGCGCACCCAGTCCGGCCGGCTGCCCACCCGCGGCCTCGACCTGCGCCGTCAGCGCGCGGAAGACCGCCTCGGCATCGGCCCAGCGCGGCAGCAGTTCATAGCCGTGCTCGCCGGTGTATCCGGTCCGGCAGACGCGCACCGGACGCCCGTCCCACTCGGCATCGGCGAACGCCATGTACTCCATATCGGTCGGAAGCCCCAGCGCGGCAAGCACTTCGGCCGATTTCGGGCCCTGCACCGCGAAGACCGCGTACTCGCGGTGCTCATCGGTGATCGTGATGCCCTCCGGCGCCGCCTTGCGCAACTGCGCCACCACCGCGGCCGTATTGGCCGCATTCGGCACCAGGAAGATCTCGTCGTCGGAGACGTAGTAGGCGATCAGATCGTCGATCACCCCGCCCTGCTCGGTGCAGCACAGCGTGTACTGCGCCTTCCCGGGCCCGACGCGGCCGAGATCGTTGGTCAGCGCCGCGTTCACGAATGCCGCCGCCCCCGCGCCGCGCACAGTCGCCTTACCGAGGTGGCTCACATCGAAAACACCGACGGTGGTCCGCACGGCGGTGTGCTCGGCGACGGTGCCCGCGTACTGCACCGGCATCTCCCACCCGCCGAACGGAGCGAAGGTCGCGCCCAGCTCCACGTGGACGGCGTGGATGGGGCCCTGCTGCAGCGTCTCGTCGGTCACCCGGCGAGCTTATCGAGCGTCGCGGGGCGATGGTTCACGGCCGGGCCGCCGTGTCGGTCCCGCGCTGCGCACGCCGCGAGCCCGGGAGTCGACGGGCTCGGACAGTCCAGCGCCGACGGGCGCTCCAGGTGTGGGCTCACCCGGACCGGCGCAGTACACCGCTCCCGGCGAGGACCGCCGCTTACGCCGGGTCGCCCTGACGCTCCCCTTCAGGCTCGCCCGCATCCAGCAGTGCGTCGCCGTGAATCTCGATCCACTCGCCGAGCGCGCGCATCGGCCCCTCGACGAGGCTCAGCCCCAGCGGTGTCAGCGCGTATTCGACCCGGGGCGGCGCCTGCGCGTAGCGCTGACGCTCGAGCAGTCCGCGGCCGAGCAGCCGGCGCAATGCCTCGGTGAGCGCCTTGTCGCTGATCCCGCCGATCTCGGCCCGTAATTCGCTGCGCCGGCGCGCCCCGCCGAGCAGTCCGACCAGCACCACCGGATCCCAGGTGTGCGCGAAAAGGTCTGTGGCCGCACGTAATCGGCAGTCGGCGACCAGTTCGCCCGCATGCTCGTCGTAACCGCTCATCCCGTGATGATCACCCATCCGTCGCGCACCGATCGGTGCGTATCGGCTCCCCTACCGTAGCGCCGGATCGACAAGTCGAAGGAGCACACGATGCGGATACGTATCACGATTCTCGGCACCGGCACATTGGCCGAGGCATTGGGCCGCCGATGGGCGCGCGCCGGACACGAGATCACAGTGGCCGGGCGATCGGTGGAGAAGGCCCAGCAACTCGCGCAGCGGCTGGGTGCAGGCACGCGGGCGGTGCCGTTGGCGGAGATTGCGGCGGGCGCGGCGGGCGCACGGGCCGGCGCCGAAGCGGTGCTGCTGGCGGTGGCCTATACCGGCGTGGAGGAAATCTTGCGCGCGGTCGGCGCGCCCGGCGGCGCGCTGTCCGGCCTCACCGTCATCGACGCGACCAATGCGATCGACCACGGCGTCGGCGTGCTGCGTGTGCCGCCGGGGACCTCGCACGCGCAGCGCGTGGCGGAACTCGCGCTGGGCGCCCGGGTCATCAAGGCGTTCCATCTGTTCCCGAGCGAACAATGGGCCGTGGCCGAATCCGCAGATGCCGGAACGACTCACCTACCACCGTCGGTCACGATCTGCGGCGACGACCCGGCCGCGCTGGAGATCACCGAACAACTGGTCCGCGACGTCGGCGCCGAACCGGTGGTGCTGGGTGGTCTGGATCGCGCACGTCAACTGGAGGAGGCCGCCGGATTCGTCATCTCGCTGGCCTTCTCCGGTGTGGACCCCAGCCGGGCGGTGCCGGCCATGCCGACCCAGTAGTTCCATGCGCGCGGAGGTTGTGCGGTTCCGGCGTCACGGCGCCGGGCTCGCGCACCGGGATCCACAGCAACCGGCCACACGGCGCGCACGAAGATCCCGGCAGCCGACCGCGCGGCGCGCACGAAGATCGAGGCGGCCGCGCATCCGGACCGGCCCGCTTGCTCGTCATCGCAGCGAGAGAAACCTCGCAGCCCGGCCGCGGCGAATGTGAGATCGGAGCAACCGTCTTTCTACACGGGGCAATCCGTCGGCGACACACAACTAACGGAGGTGAAACACGCCGCTGATTTCCTGTTTTCATGCGAATCTCGTCACTTTTCTCGAAATCGTCCGCAGCCCCGTCCGCGCCCGCTCCGTCGATCTACGAGCAGATCGGCGGGCACGAGGCGTTGGAAACCGTCGTCGAGGACTTCTACGTCCGAGTCCTCGCCGACGAGGACCTCGCCGGCTTCTTCACCGGCACCAACATGTCGAGGTTGAAGGGCCGCCAGGTGGAATTCTTCGCCGCCGCCCTGGGCGGTCCCGAGCCGTACACCGGCGCACCGATGAAGCAGGTGCACCAGGGCCGGGGCATCACCATGCACCACTTCACCCTCGTCGCCGCCCACCTCACCGACGCCCTGGTGGCCGCCGGGGTTCAGGAGCCGACCCTCGGCGAAATCATCGGCGCCATCGCACCTTTGGCACCGGAGATCGCCTCCGACGCACCCGTGTCGTAAGCCGCACCCGCGGGTTGCCGGCGAGAGAGCCCCACCTCCCTGCGCAGGCACACCGCTCCCGGGGCCGCGACTATCGGCGGGACCTCGCCGCGCGGGTGACCTCGCAGGATCGGCCGCCGCCCGCGCCTGCCCGCGCACAGGATCGGCGGCGGCCGAGCGACACACGGACCGGGCAGTCTCCGACAGACGACCCGTAGCCGACCGCGGAAGACACATTGCCGGTGACCATTTATCCGATCTCGACGGAGGCGTCGCCGGACGAGGAGACGATCCGGAACAGCAGGGCGTCCGCCTCGAACAACGCCCAGGAGCGCGTGTCGATCTCGGCCTCTCGCGCGGCGAGTGCGGCCGATACGTCACCACCTCGAAAGGTTCGCAGGGCGGACAGCAGGTCGCGCAGCGCCGGAATGCGATATCCGGCGAGCCGGAGCTGATGCGCGATCCGCGCATCCCGCACATCCTCCGGCGCGTACAGCCGCGCACCGCGCGCCCCGGCCCGGCCGGGCACGACCAGCCCTTCCGCATCCCAGTGCCGCAATGTCGACGGCCGCACACCGAGCGCGCCCGCCAGTTCCGACACCGTCATGGAGTCGGCGGGCTTCGCATCCCCGATCGGTTCCTCCGCGATCGCTTCGGCCGCTCGCTGCGCCAGCCGCAGTTCCCGGCGCTGCGCGTCGAGGCGCGCGTGCGCGGCATCCATCAGCACGGGCAACCGCTGACCGGAATGTGCCTCGCGCAGAACAACTCTCGCCTCCGCGGGCCCGACGGCCGCCGCCACCAGCCGATACGCGCGGGCCGACAGCACATGCACCTCACGGTACGTGCGATAGCCGGACGGACCACGCTCGGCCGCGGGCAGCACGCCGTCGCGTTCGAGGTTGCGTACCTGCTGAACGGAACAGCCGGCCCGCCGCGCCACATCCACGGTCCGCAGACCAGCAGTTTTGCGACTTGCCACTAGCCGGCCTCCCGTTCTGATGGATCAAGTCTCCACAAGCACATGAATGAAACGCTAGAGCTATGGAGATCAACGAGATCATCGAATTCGTCGACAACCTCGGCGGCGTGCTGACGCTGAACCCCGTGCCCGGCGACGGCACCCCCGAAATCAGCTGGGGCGACACCTTCTTCTACTACGCCCCCGACGGCGTAGTCCCCCGCACCCAGCCCTTCGCCACCATCGTCACCAAGAACTATCCGGACGACGAATCATCCCGCCTGGACCGCCCGAACACGTTCCGCCTCAACATCTTCGGGGGCAAAGAGGCCTTCACCGCGCTGACCGGCCACACCCCGCGCGACCACGCCGCGAACCCGGCCGACCCGAGCATCCCCGACACCCTGGTCCCCCACCCCGTCTACGGCGCCCAGGGCTGGCTCGCCGTAGTGAACCCGGGCCGGCACACCGCCACCACGGTCACCCACCTCCTCCATCGTGCCCACCACATCGCGCGCACCCGATATGAACGTCGAGAATCCCACGCCGACAACTGATGTCGTCATCGTCCGACGGTGACCTACTTGCCCAACCACGCCAGCGCGGCCACGACCAGCGCTTCGGTCCCGGTCCGCAATGTGGGCTCGATGACGGGGGCGAAGGACGGCGAGTGGTTGACCGGGATGTCCTGGGCTATCCGTCCCGCCTTCGCCGCTGCCTGGAACGTCTCCGGGTCGATACCGCCGACGCCCCAATAGGTGTAGGGCACGCCGAGGGCGTTCGGGATATCGCTGAAATCCTCACTGGCACTCTGCCGTGGCAGTTCGACGGCGCGGTCGCCGAAGTGAGTGGTGAACGCAGCCGCGACCCGGCGGGTCGTCTCGGCGTCGTTGTCGGTCACCGGGAATCGGTCGAACAGTTCGAATTCCGGGTCCTTCGGGGAGTTCGAGGCCTGGCATTCGGCGGTGACGATCCGGCGGATCGCGTCGAGGATCGTGGTGCGGGTCGATTCGCTGTAGGTGCGCACATTCAGTTGCAGCACAGCATGATCGGAGATGACGTTGCTCTTGGTTCCGGCAGTGATGCTGCCGACGGTCAGCACCGCGGTCTCGGTCGGCGCCACCTCGCGCGAGACCACCATCTGCAACCGCAGCACGATCATCGACGCGAGCACCACCGGATCGACGGTCGCCTGCGGCATCGAGCCGTGCCCGCCGCGCCCGTAGACGGTGATCCGCATACTGTCGGCGGCGGCCAGCATCGGCCCGCCGCCGGTTCCGACGATCCCGGCCGGCGCGGGCAGGACATGCTGGCCCAGCGCGACATCGACCTTCGGCAGCAGCTCGGCCAGACCGTCCTGGACCATCCCGCGCGCCCCGTCGCCGACCTCCTCGGCGGGCTGGAACAGTGCGACGAGCGTGCCCTGCCAGTGATCGGTGTGTTCGGCGAACAGTTGCGCCGCGCCGAGCAGGCAGGTCACGTGCACGTCGTGGCCGCAGGCGTGCATCACCGGGACCTCGTGCCCGCCGGCGTCGGTGGCGGAAACCGAACTGGCATAGGGTAATCCGGTCGCTTCCCGCACCGGCAAGGCGTCGATATCGGCACGCAACAGCACTCCGGCGCCGTCACCGTTGCGCAGGATCCCGACCACCCCGGTTCCGCCGACGCCCTCGCGCACCCCGTACCCCCATGATCGCAACTTCTCGGCTATCAGTCCGGCAGTGCGGTGCTCCTGATGCGACAGTTCCGGATTGGCGTGCAGGTCGCGGTAGAACTCGTGCTGCCACCCGCCGATTCCGTCCAGCCCGGCCAATACCGCTGCTTCCTGCGCAGTCGAGGCCATTACCTCTCCTTTCGCCGTCCGTAACGCAACCGCTCCGGCCAACTCATCTGCTCCGGCAACATCCATCCCCGCCACCGCGCCAGCAGGCACAACCCCGCTCCGACCACGGTTGCCGCGATCGAACCCGCCGTCACGTGCCCGGAATACCAGATGATCACCAGTGTCGCACTGGCCACCAGCGCACACGTGGCATACAGCGTGTTACCCCCGAAAATCGTCGGCACCCGCCCCACGGCGAGATCGCGAACCACTCCGCCGCCGACCGCCGTCGTCGTCCCCAGCAACACCGCCGGCAACCACCCGAGGCCGACTTCGAGCGTCTTCTGCGCACCGACCGCCGCCCAGCAGCCCAGCGCCAGCGAGTCCACCCAGGGAAACAGCCGGTCCCACAACCGGCCCTCGAATCGGAACACGAAGGCGACCAGCGCCCCGATCAGCGCGGTGAGCAGGTAGGTGTAGTCGACCAGCGCCACCGGCGTCCCCCGCTGCAGGAGCGTGTCGCGGATGATGCCGCCGCCCAGTCCCGACGCGGTGGCCAGCACGGCGAATCCGATCGGGTCGAACCGGAACGTGCGCGCCACCGCCCCGCCGAGCATCGCGTTGGCGAACACACCGGTCAGATCCAGCGCGCGCAGCAATTCGGGGACGGTATCCGACACTGCCGCCATCGACCCCGTTCCTTCCGCGATATCCGCCGCATCCGCTATCGGCACGGTACCCGCCGGTCAGCGAATCGCCCGGGAACCGGCGGGCCGCCGTCGCCCGACCGGCCTCGGCACCCTCACGCGAAAACAACGTGAATCCTTTCCCGTCCGCGATCGCTCTCATATCCGTGCGGGCAACCGGCCCGCGGAATGGAAGGAGTCGACATGGTTGTCGCCGTCATCGCCGTGGTGGTCTCGGCCGTACTACTGTGCAGCTGCATGCTGGTCCTGCGACGGAGGCGTAACCGTGGCTGAGTGGACGAGATCGGCGTGGCCCGAACAACATCTGGTCGCGGCGGCCCGCGACGGCGACGAGTCCGCCATCGCCGCACTGGTTTCCGGTTCCTATCCCCACGTCCAGCGCTTCGCCCATTCCTTGTGCGCGACCAGTCAGGACGCCGAGGACGCCGCACAGGAGGCGATGCTGGTCCTGTTCCGCAAGATCGGCACGCTGCGGGCGGCGGGTGCGCTGGCCTCGTGGATGTTCCGCATCGTGCGCAACGAATGCCTGCGGCGGATACGCACCGCCGCGCACCGGGAACCGGACGCGGAGATCGCGGCGGCGTCGGCGGAGGACGATGTGCTGGCCCGGATGGAAATCGAGCGGGTCGCCGGCGCTATCGCCGCCCTGCCCGCCGATCAGCGTCGAGTCCTCATCATGCGTGATGTGCAAGGACTGCCGGGTAGCATGGTCGCCCGCACGCTCGGATTGAGCACGGCGGCAATGAAATCCAGGCTGCACCGAGCGCGGGCCGCCGTCCGCGCCGAACTCGGGATGCCGGATCGAGGTCTACGGCCATGAAGAACGGTGCCGGACAGCAGAAAACGTTCGCCAGCCGCTCGATCCCGGTCCACCTGGCACGCGGGCTGCTCGGGTTCGGCCTGATCGCGGCCTCGATCGCGCTGATTCCCGCAGCAGGACCGGCCGTCCTGCTCCTGCTGCCGGCCGGTGTGGTCGCGCTGCGCGGCTGCCCCACCTGCTGGCTTATCGGCCTGGCGCAGACGGTGTCACGCGGCAGAATCGAACGACAGTGCGTGGAAGGCCAGTGCCGGATGCGCGTGTAACCGCTACACACCTTTCCCCATCTCTGGCCGGTCTCGCCGGATTGACAGCCGTCGGCACGCGGATTCAAGATCGACCGACAGCTGTAGAAGTGCTCGCCGAGGGACGCAAAGCTGTTGCGCCCCTTGGCGAATCTTTCGAGTATGGGTTTCGGTGAATGGTTGAGGTAGTAACAGCGCGGCCGGAAACCACCGGCCCGCAGCGGGAGAACCTGCGGCAGCGACGCGGGCGATCATGGTGGGGCGCGGCGGCCGCGGTGACGAGCGGCGTGCTGTTACTGGTGTGGCAGGCGGCGCAGTACGGCATCTGGCTGGTGGACGACGCGGGAATCACGTTCGCCTACGCACGCAGTGTCGCCGAGGGGGCGGGGCCGGTGCTGCAGCCCGGGGCGCAACCGGTGGAAGGATTTTCCGATCCCACCTGGCTCGCGGTGCTGGTGCTGGGCAAATGGTGCGGCCTGTTCGACTCCGGCTCCCTGTTCGGCATTCCCGATTTCGTCTTCTACCCCAAGGCGATCGCGGCACTGTGCTGCGCCGGGATCCTCCTCTGCTGTTACGTCGCCGCGCGGCGGGTGTCGCGATGGCCCGCGGTGGTGACCTTCGTCACCGGCGCCGTGCTCGCCGCGATTCCGTCGTTCGTGATCTGGTGCTTCTCCGGCCTGGAGAACTCACTCTTCGCGCTCGCGGCATGCGCCCTCGCCGTCCGCCTGTTCCTGGCGGTGCTGGACGACCGATTGTGGACACCCACGGTGGCCGTAACCGCCGGTGCGCTAGCGGCATTCGCGGCGTTGACCCGCCCCGACGGCCTGATCTACCTCGCCGCGTACCCCCTGGTTTCGGTGATCCTCGTTCGTCGTGCCACCTGGCCCGTCGCCGTGCGTCACGTGGTGTATTCCGTTGTGGCGTTCGCGATTCCGTTCGGGGCGTATCTGGTGTGGCGGATCACCGAGTTCGGCCGGCTCGTCGCGAATACGGCGGTCGCCAAGAATCAGGCGATGCCGACCGTGCACGACCTGACCAGGGCCGGTGATCTGGTGCAGTATGCGGGCGCACCCGCCGTGGTCGCGGCCGTCGGCGTGGTCGGATTCGCCCTGGCCGGCCCGGGCAGAATCCGTCACGGCCTGGTCGCCCTGCTGGTTCCGCTGACGCTGGCGATAACGGGCTACTGTGTGCTGCAACCGGATTGGATGGAGCAGTTCCGGTTCGCCACTCCGGTGTGGGCACTCGCCGCGCTCGTCGTCGCGCTCTCGGCGACGGAGGTGCTCGCCCGGCTGCGCGCCCGGGGCCGGGCGCTGGTCGCGCTGACGCTGGTCGCCGCCATGATCCCGTCCGGCGTGGCCCTGGCGGATGCCGCGCAATCCTATCGGGCCGATTCGGATATCCCGTTGTGCTGGATAGCGTTTCGCTTCGGACGCTACTTCAACGGCTACGCCGACATCCTCGACCTGCAGCAGGGCACACTGCTGGCGCCCGACATGGGCGGAAGCGCACTGACCTCCCGACTCCGGCTGATCGATATGGCCGGACTCGCCGACGCGCGGATCGCGGACATCTACGCCGGCAAGGCCGACATCGGCCTGTCCGACTACGTCTTCGAGGACCTGAAGCCCACCTTCGTCCACACCCACGGCGTCTGGATGCAGAACGGACTCACCGTCGATCCCCGCATGGACCGCGACTACTACCGGATCCAGCAGTCGCAGAACACCGCCAGCCCGGACGAGGACTGGGTCCGCAAGGATGTGGTGCGCGGCGACAGACAACTCGCGCAACTGCGCCGGTACTCGAGCGAGGTCCTGCCGCATCTGTTGTCCGACTACCAGAAGACCGGTGACTGCGGAACGGTGCTGCGACCGGGTCAGACGGTGGAGCGCAGCCGGGAGGGGAACGCTTCCTAGCGCGCGACGGACGCCGTTCCCCGCCCCGAATCCGGCAAACCGTTACGGTTGTCCTGTGACCGGCACGTGGACCGCACTCAACCCGACGAGTGGATCCTCCCTGCTGGCCAACTTCGGCGCGCTGGCCGTCCTGGTCGGGACCTTCGCCGAGTCCGGGTTGCTGGTCGTCGGCTTCTTCCTTCCGGGCGACACCCTGATCTTCCCCGCCGGCATCCTGTGCGCGGGCGGGTCCCATTCCGGACCCCATCTCATCCTGTGGCAGGTATTGCTCTGCGCCGCACTAGGTTCGATCGTGGGAGCGCAGGCCGGGTACACATTCGGCAAGCACGGCGGCCGCGCCGTTCTCCAGCGCACGACTAACTCCCGCCTGCACACCGTCGTGGCCCGCGGCGAACGCTGGCTCGACCGGTACGGCGCGCGCCGGGCGATCGTGATCGGCCGATTCGTGCCGATGGTCCGGACGGTCATCAGCCCGGTCGCCGGTGTGCTCGACGTGCCCACCCGCACCTTCACGCTGTGGCAGA
Source organism: Nocardia sp. MDA0666 (assembly GCF_003023875.1). Classification (NCBI taxonomy): domain Bacteria; kingdom Bacillati; phylum Actinomycetota; class Actinomycetes; order Mycobacteriales; family Nocardiaceae; genus Nocardia; species Nocardia sp. MDA0666. Next base: position 69,411 of record NZ_PYHT01000009.1, on the reverse strand, counting down.
TCGTCGGCGCGATCGTGTGGTCGCAGAGTCTGGTCCTGCTGGGTTATTGGCTAGGGGCGTCGGTGCCGAATGTCGACAAATATCTGCTGCCGGCGGTCGCGGTCATCGTCGTGGTGTCGATGCTGCCGCTGCTGGGGCAGCTGCGTAAACGCGCATAAGTCACTCCGACGTATTCCCCCGCCGCGGGCGCGGCCCGATCTGATCGAGCAGATCGTTGACCTCGTCGCCGAAACCGTTGCCGACCGGCTTCGGCGTCTTGTTGGGAAACCGGCGCGTCACATGTTCCTCGGCCGCGGATCCCGGTAGCACATAGACGGTTTCGGATTTGTTCTGCAACGGACGCACCACTTCGTCGAGATGCGTTTTCCGGTCGTCGATAAAGGCGCCGATCACGTCTTCACCGGCCGGGCATACGGCCATGCAGTAGCCGGCCTTGTAGTTGGGTTTGAACGACAGGCTCTGCCACATCGAGAACGACTCGCCCCGGGTCACGCGCTCGCGGTAGTCGTCGCGGCCGGCGCTGTCGGCGACGTTTTCGGCCCAGTCGGTGAAGCCGCCCATGAACTCGCGATAGTTGTGGGTGTAGCAGGCTTGGAAATCGAAACCACCGTCGTTGGTGATCGCGCCGACCGGGCACGCGGAGACGCACAACTTGCATTCCAGGCACGGGCTGAAGTCCAGTGCCGTACTCGGCTCGTCGACGACGGCGTCGGTCACCACGGTGCCGAGCAAAATGAAGTTGCCGAACTTCGGATGAATCACGTTGCGGTGAATTCCCATGACGCCCAGGCCCGCGGCCTCGGCCACCACCTTGTGCGCGAGCACCCATATCCGTCCCGGGAACTGTTCGACCTCCATCGGATAGCCGGGCGCCGGGTAGACCGCGCGATAGCCGGCCTCCTCGAGGGCCCGGGTGATGCGCCGCGACACCACATTCGTCTCGTCGTCGGCATGGTTGAACTCGGCATTGGCGAGGCTGCGCATCGGGCTGCGCAGATTGTCGCGGTTCATCCGGATGCAGAAGGCCACGAAGGTGCGGGCGGACGGCAGAATGCCGCGCGCGTGCTCGCGCTCCTCCGCGACCTTCGGATCCTCGACGGAGACGAAGCCCACGTCGTCGGCACCGGCGGCGAGACAGATCTCGCGCAGCCGCGCGGCGGTCAGCACCGGATCGGGTGCCTTTCGCCCTTGGGCGGCAAGGTTTTTCACGGTCGGATGCTCCGCGTAGCGCCCTGCCTCGGTCGGCTCCCGGTCAGTTGACGACATCGCGCCCTCCTATCTCCACGAGACGTTATGGCCTCGAAGAGATAGACGAATCCGGTCGCCGGAATTCATCGCCGGTAATCGCCGCGGCAGCAGACGTTATCGAAACGCAATCCGATCCCGACTCGAAGATCACTGCACAGCAACGGCTTTGGAACCTCAGCCGAATTGGCGCCGGACCGCGGCGACGAGCCACTGTTCGTAGCGTTCCATACTCCATCCGCCCTGCAGGACGAGCTGCTGGTGACTTTCGGGCGACCAGAGGAAGGACAGCTCGTCGGCCGCGGTCTCGGGATCGGTGCCGTCTCGGGCTATTCCGCGTTCGAGCAACATGCCGATCACGTTGCGGTAGTCCTGTTTGCGGCGCGTCAGCAGTCCGGCCAGCGCCTCGGCGACGGCGGTATCGGCGTTCGCCGCGCTCAGGAACTCCGTCCACAGCACGCTGGTGCGGGCGTTGGCCGCGGCGACGAACCCGGCGGCCGCTCGCAGGAAACCCTCCTGGTCGGCGATGGCGTTGACCTCGGCCGCGGCATCGCTGTCCGATACCGGCGCCTCCCCCTCTTCTCCCGCGAATGCCTGCTCGAAGGCGCCCAGCAGCAGATTGCGTTTGGGGCCGTTGGCCTTCACGGTCTCGGTCGACACTCCGGCGCGCGACCCGATATCGGACAGCGACGTGCCGCTGTAGCCGCGCTCCACGAAGCAGGCGGCCGCGGCCTCGAGCACGCGGCGGCGGGTGGCCGCGGCCTGTTCGCTGCGCAGGGCGGATCGATAGGTCCGTGTTGCGGTCTTGTCGCTCATCCCAATTCCTAATTGACTACCCCGGCGAGGTAGTGAATACTTCATCGGTGTCACCAATCTTACGTCGCTTCACACTCGGGAAGACCTGCCCATGACCTCCGTTCTCCTGACCGCCACACCCGTGCGCAGCCATGTCACGCCTCTGCTGTCCGTCGCGGAGGCACTCATCGCCGCGGGTGACCGCGTGCGGTTCCTCACCGGCACCCGCTTCCGCGACGACGTCCTGGCCACCGGCGCCGAATTCCTGCCCCTTCCACCCGAGGCGGACTACGACGATCGCGATATCGACGCGGCCTTCCCCGGACGTCGCGGACTGTCGGGCCCCGCTGGGATTCGCTACGACATGATCGAGATCTTCCTCCGCCCGGTGCCCGCCCAGCTGCGAGCGGTCCGCGAGGCCATCGCCGCCGAGCCCACCGATGCCGTTCTCGCCGAGTCGATGTTCGCCGCCGCCGCGGTGTTCAGCGGTATTCCGCGCACGGAGCGGCCACTGCTGGTCAATCTGGGCATTCTGCCGCTCGCGCTGAAGCATCCGGACGTCGCGCCGTTCGGTCTCGGGATCGCACCGATGCGCGGACCGCTGGGGCGCCTGCGCAACGCGGTGCTCACCCTCGGCGCGGAGAAGGGCGTGTTCGCTCCCGTCCAGCGCTTCGCGAACGAGATCGCGCGCGCCGAGACCGGTCACGCACTGCCGCGGTTCTTCCTCGACTGGCCGGCCGGAGCCGACCACATCGTGCAGTTCACCGTCCCCGAATTCGAATACGTGCGCCGCGGCCTGCCCGACACCGTGCATTTCGTCGGGCCGGTGGCCCGGTCGCGGCCGTCGGCGATGCCGGTGCCCGAGTGGTGGGACGATCTCGCCGGCCGCCGCGTCGTGCACGTGACACAGGGCACGGTCGCCACCGGCGAATGGAATCTGATCGAACCCACGGTGCGCGCACTCGCCCACGACGACGTGATCGTCGTGGTCAGCACCGGCGGACGACCGGTCGACACACTGCCGAACGACCTGCCCGCCAATGTGCGCGTCGCCGAATTCCTCCCCTACGACCGGTTACTGCCGCAGACCGACGTCTTCGTCACCAATGGGGGCTACGGCGGGGTGCACTACGCGCTCGAACACGGCGTACCGATCGTGGTCGCGGGCCGCACCGAGGACAAGACGGAGGTCAGTGCGCGGGTGGCCTGGTCCGGAGTCGGCATCGACCTGCGCACCGACAATCCCACGCCGGACAAGGTCGCCGCCGCGGTCCGCACCGCCTTGAACGACGAGCGCTATCGTCTGCGCGCCAAGGCTATCGGCGACTCGATCCGTCGATCGCCCGGTCCCGACGCCGTGCACGGCATCATCGCCGACGCGGTGCGGTCCGCCGGCCGGCAGCGGGCGTAGAGCTACCGGCGTCCGTCCGGTTATCAGGTCGAGGTGGCGGCGTTCGAGATCACCGGCCATGGCGGCGCGGACCTGGTTGCTACGAGTCGGTGAAATACCGGAGTAGTCAGCCTCCGAAGCTGGATCCGGTCGTTCGATGCCCAGCCGTGCGGGCTACGAACCCCACGCGGTTCACGCGTCCGCCACTCATACTGTCGCTCGCTTGCTTCCCAATCCTCTTCTCCCGCCCATGAAGTGCCGACCAGCATCCGGATGTAGACGATCCTTTCGCGGAACCACCCGGCGGCTGGAAACCGTCCAGAATCACCACGGCCGATGATCAGCGCGTCCAGCCGTGCACCCTGTGACACACCGATCATCGCAAGGCTCTGCATTTCTCACATCGCCTCATAAGGCCAATTCATTTCGTCCACATCATCTTTCACTTCATCCGACCCTGCACTTTCCGCGGGCCGGACGATCCGTCGCACCCGTTTCGGGCCGCAACCCAACAAGGAGAGAAACCATGACCCTCCCGCACGAAGCCCTCCGCCGCGCGAACAGCAGACCCGGCGTGGTCGATCGAAACGCTGAGTTACCGAATATCTTTCGCAACCTCGACGACCTCGCGGCGGCACTGTCCGGCGCCCTCATCCGATCCACGGATGCCGAATGGGACCAAGCCCGCGCCGCATGGCAATTGCTGGCCGACCAGCGACCGATCGCCGTGGTGACCGCGGCGACCACCGACGATGTGGCACTCACCGTCCGCGCCGCCGCCGCACTCGGACTGCGGGTCGCCCCGCAATCCACCGGCCACAACGCCACCCCGCTGGGCGACCTCACACGCACGATCCTGCTGCGCACCGGCGCACTCGATCGCATCGAGATCGACGCCGACGCGCGCATCGCGCAGGTCGGCGCCGGCACCCGTTGCGCCGATCTCACCGCCGCCGCGGCATCCGCGGGCCTCGTACCGATCGGCGGTTTCTCCGCGGACGTCGGCGTGGTCGGCCTCGTGTTGGGTGGTGGCCTCGGCTGGTTCGCGCGCTCACACGGCCCCGCCCGAGCCTCGGTTCTCGCGCTCGAACTCGTGACCGGCGACGGCGTGATCCGCCGCGTCCGCGCCGGCGAGGACCTGTTCGATTCGGCCCTCGCCGGCGCCGATATCGCGGTGATCACCGCGCTCACATTGCGACTGCACGCCATCGATGACGTGGTCGCCGGCGCTTTGTTCTGGCCGGTCGAATCGACCCACGACATCTTCCACGCCTGGACGGCATGGACCGCGACGATGCCCGAGACCGTGACCTCCGTGGTACGAGTACTGCGCTTCCCCGACGCGCCCGACGCCCCACCGATGTTCGCCGGACGGGCCTTCGCGATCATCGAGGCCGTCATACAAGCCGACGCGGCGACGGCACACGATCTGCTCGCTCCGCTGCGTGAATTGTCCCCTCTTGTCGACACATTCGATGTCGTCGCACCGACGGCGCTCGCCGGTCTGCATATGGATCCGCCGGTTCCGGTCCCGGCGCTCGGGTGCAGCGCGCTGCTCCGGACGCTCCCCGCAGAGGTGGTGGACGCGATCGTCACCGCGGTGACCGACGGTCCCGCCGACACACTCACCTCGGTCGAACTGCGCCACCTCGGCGGTGCTCTGGACCGCACCGAAGCGAGCCCGACCCGCGGATCCGCAGCACTGTTGTTCGCCGTCGCCGTAGTTCCCGCCCCGGGCGCGGCCGAAGCGGCCGCAACCGGGTTCCAGACACTGACGGCTGCCGTCGCCACCGTCCGATCGGATCGTGACATCAGCAGCTTCACCGAAAGCGCAGCGGCGCCGGAGCGCTTGTTCGGCTCCGACCTGCCGCGATGGGTAGCCGCGAAGGACCGCTGGGACGCGGCAGACGTGATTCACGCCAATCATCGCGTGCGAGACCCGTTCGGGGACTAAGGTTTCCGAGCGAATTACGCCGGCGGTCCGGCACAGCCACCGCCCCGGCTGCCAGAGGGGTGCAGCCGGGGCACCCATGCCGGAACAGCGGCCCGGTAGTTCTCGTACTGCTCGCCATACCGCGCCGCCAGAGTCGGCTGCTCGTAGGTGACGACGAACAGAGCCGTCGCCGCCCAGACGAGAGCAGCGTAGATCAGCAGCGCGATCTGGCCGAACAGCAACCATTGACCGGTGATGATCATGACGACACCGAGGTACATCGGATTTCGGACATAGCGATTGAATCCGCTCACGACCAGCGTCTCGGTGGGCGCGAGCGGTGCGGGTGTTCCTGCGGCACGGGCGAATTCGATGAACGCACCGATCAGCGGTATCAGCCCCACGCCGATCACCACGGCGCCCAGAATACGCGCGGCGAGCGAGGGCTGATGGAACTCCCAGCGCGAAATCCACCACGGAACAAGGCCCGCGACTGTCCCCGGGGTGAGTACGAAGAAGACGAGAGTGCCGACGGCGGCATGGGATTTACGCATGACAACCACCTCATTGCGCAGGGTTCCTGCGCAAATTATAGGCAGGTAGCCTGCATACTGTCCAGTGCACGTCTCGACAGGAGGCAGCAGTGAATCAGCCGCTCGTCGCGCTGTTGCGCGGTATCAGCGCGACCATTGTCAGCGAACTCGTCACGACACTGCATGCCGCCGGATATCCCGACATCACCGCCGCCCACCACCCGGTCTTCTACCACCTCGATTCGGACGGCACCCGCCTCACCACCCTGGCCGCCCGCGCCGGTATCACCCATCAATCGATGGGCGAACTCGTTGCCAACCTGGTAGATCTGGGTTACCTTGCCCGACAACCCGACCCGTCGGATCGCCGGGCACGACTGATCGTTCTGACCGAGAAGGGTGAGCGCGCCGTCCACATCGCTCGCGCCGCTGTCTCCGACATCGACCGAGCGTGGTACGCCCGGTTGGAGGCCGCAGGGATACAGGGTGATCTCCGGACCGCGCTCACAGCCGCGCTACGGGAAGCTCGAGAGAACTTACAGATCCCTGATTAGAGTCCGCTGGGTGTTACCGGGATCGTCCAGTGGATAGGCGAACGTGGGTACACCGTGCGGCATCGCACGGGCGAGGATCACCGGGTCGTTCTTGCCTATCCGCGCGGTGAGCCGGAACCCGTTGCGGTCGTCGGAGTTGTTCTGGGGTTCGAAAGCGACACAGGCGAATCCGGCGTCGGCGCACGAGGCCGCGGCCAGCCGGTCCAGCTCGGCGGAGACCGCCTGCCATTCGTCTCTGCCGACGTATTGGCGCATCACCGAATGCCACACCACGGTCAGCGTGCCGGGCTCCACCTCGATGCCGGCGAGGAAGTCACGAGCGCCGGTCACGGCGATATCGACGGGGATCTTCTCCGCCAGTCGCAACGCTCCGTCGAGCCGGGCCGCACGCGCCTGCTGATCGGGCCAGACATAGGCGCGCAGCGCGAGTGCATCGCCCGGCGACAACGGATCCAGCGGCGTCGGATCGCACCCGCGCCGCTCGACGACCGTGATCCGCGGATGACGTCGCACCGCGCCGGCCAGCCACTGCGGGACCGGCCCTCGCCACGCGTCCGCGATCGTGACCGGTGAATCCTCCGGCCCCCAGCCGATATCGCCACTGTCCCACCGGAAATGGTCGGCACGCAGATTGAGCCCGCCGCTGGCGCCCAGCTCGAGCAACCGGATCGGCAGTGGCGTCACATCGACCGCCGCGAGCAGCCCGGCCAGCAGCGGAACGGCCCGACCGACCTCGTTGGTCTGCGGCGGACGAGTCAGCCAGTCGCGAATCCATTCGGCCCGATCGGCCACGACCTGCCGGAACGGATCCCACGCGCCGGCGGGATCGTGGGCCCGCACTCTCGCTCCCGAGCTGGGATAGAAGGGAGCGAGATCGCTTGCGGCGCCGGACAATACCAGCGCGTGCACACCGGCCAGCAAGCGCAACGGCACCGCGGAGTCGAAGTCGATGTCCTCGTAGCCCTCCAGAACTGCGGCGCAGGGGCCGTGATCGTCGATATCGCGCGCGATGTCGCGCAGCAGGGAGCCGTACAGCGGTGAACCGAGCTTGTCGCAGGCCTTGGCTTGCAACTCGAATTGCGATACCAGATGCATGAGTGAACTGTGCGCCGCCGCCCAGCCGTAATCAATATTGATTATGGTCAACCCATGGAGTGGATGGACACCGCCGACGCCACCGAACGGCTCGGGGTGAAGCCCGCGACCCTCTACGCCTACGTCAGCCGCGGGGTGCTGAAACGCCGCTACGACCCGGTCCGGCGGCGCAGCCTCTTCGATCCGGCGGAGATCGAGGCGCTGGCCCGGCGGGGCAAACCCCGCCGTAAACCCGCGCCGACCGAAATCGATATCGCCTCCCGCATCACCACCTTGGGCACCGACCGGCCATATTTCCGCGGTCGCGACGCCGTCGAACTGGCCGCATCGCACAGCTTCGAGGCCGTCGCCGAATGGTTGTGGGACGGCGACCTCATCGACAGCGGCCCCTGGGAATCCTCCGAGAAGGCGGTGGCAGCCGCACGCGCGACACAGGCCGACCTGCCCGAGGGCCTGTTGCCGATCGACCGGCTGCAACTCATCGTGACCACCCTGGCCGTCGGCGACCCGCTGCGTTTCCACCGCGACCGCGCAACCGTCGTCACCATCGCGCGCGCCGTGATCGCCGGCATGATCGAGGCCCTCCCGCAACTATCCATCCCGGTCGGCCGCTCCGCCGCCGCGATGCTCTGGTCACGACTGTCGGCCTCCGCGCCCGCCGGAGGCGACGAGTTGCGAATACTATGCGCGGCAATGGTTCTGCTGGCCGATCACGAGCTGGCGTCCTCCACCTTCGCGGCCCGGATCGCGGCCTCGGCGCACGCCGACCCCTATGCCGTCGTCGGCTGCGGTCTCGGGGTTCTCGGTGGTCCGATGCACGGCGGCGCCTCGCTGGCGGTGGAGCGGATGCTCGCCGACATCACCGATCCCCGCGCCGTACCCACGGCGCTGGACGAGCGTCTGCGTCGCGGTGAACGCATTCCCGGCGCCGGCCACGCCGTCTATCGATCAGGCGACGCACGCGGCACCTACGTGGTGGATGCGATCCGTACCCTCGCGCCGGATCATCCGGCTCTGCTTGTGGCCGAGGCGATTTCGGCCGAACTGCGGCACCGGCGGTTGCCCGCGATCAACAGTGATTTCGGACTCGGCGTTCTCGCCACGGTATTCGGCATGATTCCCGGTGCGGGCGAAATCATCTTCGCCGTCGCGCGAACGGCGGGCTGGCTGGCCCACGCGATGGAGGAGTACGAATCCGGGACGCTCATCCGCCCTCGCGCGGTCCCACGACACCGAAGACATCACGAACCGGCGATCGGACAGCCGTAGCCGCTAAGATTCGAGGACATCCCCGAAGCGGCACAAGACATACAGGGAGGGCAGTGATGCGAGAGGTCTTGGTCGCCGAAGTCCGGTCGGATTCACAGCCCCGGCGCAATCAGAAGGCGCGAGCGAGTGACAACTTCTCGTTCGCGTCCGTGCCGGCGGAAGCGGAAGAACTGCTCTGGCGGACCGGGCCCGGCACCGAAGTGATCAAGTTCAGCGTGATGGTCGACGTCCGGGCCAACTACGACCAGCGCGTCCTCTCGAACATCGTCTCCGGCGGCAGAACCCGGATGCCGCTGGAACGGAAGTCGTTGTCGCGCCGCGGTTTCTACATCGCCGATCCTTCCGGCGCGACGCAGGAATTCGTCGTGCAGGTGTATGCCCTGATCCCCGACTGAGTCGTCGACGCCGGCACCGCTGTTCCGCTAACCTCGGCAACCGTGCCTCCCTACCCCGCGATCGACCCGTACGCCGACGGCCTGCTCGAGGTGGGCCAAGGAAATCAGGTGTACTGGTGCGCCAGCGGTAACCCCGCTGGCCGGCCGGTGTTGGTGGTGCACGGCGGACCGGGCAGCGGTAGCGGCCCCGGGCCACGAAAGTCGTTCGACCCGAACGTCTTCCGGATCGTGCAGTTCGACCAGCGCGGTTGTGGCCGGAGCATTCCGAGCGCTGCCGACCCGGACACCGACATGTCGGTGAACACCACCGAGCACCTCATCGCGGATATGGAGCGGCTGCGCACCCATCTCGGCGTCGACCGCTGGCTGCTGTACGGCGGATCCTGGGGTTCGACGCTCATCCTCGCCTACGCCGAGCGGTACCCGGAGCGGGTCACCGGGATCGTGTTGGTCGGCATCACCACCACCCGACGCCGCGAAATCGACTGGCTGTACCGGGGTGTCGCACAGCTGCTGCCCGCGGAGTGGGAGCGGTTCCGGGCGGGGCTGCCCGGCGACGGTGACCTGGTCGACGGTTACCGGCAGCTACTCGAACACCGGGACCCGGAGGTGCGCCGCAGCGCCGCGATCGAGTGGTGCCGCTGGGAAGACGCGGTGATCGCGCACGAATCCCTCGGCCGCCCAGGGCAATACAGTGCCAAGCCGGACGCGGCCATGCTCGCCTTCGTCCGGATCTGCACTCACTACTTCGCGCACGCGGCGTGGCTCGATGAAGGCGTGCTGCTGCGCGAGGCCGGGCGGCTGGCCGGAATCCCCGGTGAACTGATCCACGGCCGCCTCGATCTCAGCGCACCCCTGGAAACCGCCTGGGAACTGGCGAAAGTCTGGCCCGACGCCCGCTTGCACGTCATCGACGACTCCGGCCACACGGGCAGCCCCGCCATGAGCGAAGCGATTGCACGCGCCATCGCCCGCTTCGCACAACCCGACGTCTGATCAGGCCCACATTTCGGTGACCTACCGCTCCCCGAGTCGCAGCGATTGACGCACCTTCTCGGCGCGCTGTACCTCCCTGCCGTACAGCAATCCGTAGGTGAAGGCGTTCTCCCCGGCCAGGTGCGCCTGGACACCGAGGGTGCGCACCTCGGCGCGCGCGACGATCGCGTCCTGGTGGACGCCGAGGGATTTCTGCAACTTCTTCATGCGGCGGGCCAGTTTCTTCTTGCCGGTCGCCTCGGCTGCGTAGCGGGTGCGTTTCGCCGCCTTCCGCACCTCGTGCAGGCCGCGATCGGTGCCGAGCCGACCGATGTCGTCGAACGCACGGTCGATGCGGCGGCGGGTCTTGCGCAGCCCCTTGCCCTTCTTGCGGTGCAGCGGGAGTCGGTGGCTGGTTTCCAGGCAGTCCAGCAGCGCGAAGTATCGTTCGCTGTTCAGCGCCTCGAGCACGTCGGTGCGGGCCGCCGATCGGCGTGGGACGAACGACTCGGTCAGCCGCCGGCGTACCTCGCCGATCACCAGTTCGTCCGGCAAGGCCCTGACCTCCGCGACGAGGTGGTCGTGCAGAACCTCGAGATCACGCATATCGCCGAGGACACCGGAGAGCCACTTCAACTCGTTGCGCAGATCTCGCGAGCCCTTGAAGGCCTGCAGGATGCTGCGCAGCCGACGACCGGCGACCCGCATCTGGTGGATCGAGTCGGGGCTGCGGCGCCGGATCAGAATGTCCTGCTCGATCATCTTGTCCGCCTGCTTGCGCATATAGCCCTGCAGACCCTGCTCGGGTGGACGCTGGGTCGTACGGACACCGAGGACGCGCAGCGCCTTCGGCGGCGCATCCGACGGCTTGCCCAGTCTCTTCTCGACGCTGTCGAACACATCCGGACCACCGCCGGTCAACTCGACCTCGATCTCCTCCCACGACATCACCGACGACGACTCACCGAGCGTCTGACCCGACACACTGTCGGCGACGACCTCCGCCGCCACTGCGCCCCGATCGTCGGACAGCCGCCATTTCCGCCGTTTCGTCCGAATATGCGCCACCGGCGCGAGCGGCCGGCCCCGGGTGATCCCCGCGAGCATGTCGGTCAGCTCCTGCGGCGCCGACTTGCCCCCGCGCCCCAGCGGTACCTGAATCTCTTCACGGGTATCCTCCCCCACCGGCAACTTCAGATGCCACCCCTCATCCTCCCCACCGGTCCGCCGCCGAAGCGTAATTCCCTTGTGCGCCAACCGCAGATCCGCGGTGTCGTGGTAGACGGCGTCCAGCACCTGCTCCTCGCTCAGCGGGTCCAGGGTCATACCGGGCATATCATCCAGCGGCACCCCACCCGTGATCGGCAACTGGTACTTCCGTTCCCTTTCGTTCACGTGCGTGGCCATATAGCCCGACTACCACGAATGGGCGGTTTTAGTCGTGGGTTGCTCCACCGACCGGCGGGAACGGTGTCGACACCGTGACCGCGTACTACCCGACGGCGCGAACACGCGGTTCGTCGAATCGGGCTTCGATCGCACCAGGGCATTCTCCGGTCCCGGGCCAGGAGCCGAGCGACCGAACTTCCAGCTTGCTACCTCATCGGGGCCGCAGAATGGGCCGAAGCGCCGATCCGGAAAGGCACCGATGACCACTCCATCGCTCACCTCCGAGTACGCAAACCTGGAACCTCTTCGAACCCGCATCCGCACCCACCGGCTCTATTCCGAGACCGACGACGACGTGAACACCTCCGTCATCGACGCGTTGCGGCTCGCCGGATCCGAGCATCTGATCGATATCGGTTGCGGGACAAGCGAGTTCCTCGCTCTTCTGGCCGAGCGTGGGCATGCCGGGCAGTTGTGCGGACTCGATGCCTCACACTCGGCCGCGAGCGCGGCAGCCCGGCTTCCAGGGGCGGTCGGCATCCGTGCCACAGCACAGCAGATACCTGCCCGCGACGGAACGTGGGATTGCCTGACGGCCAGGCACATGCTCTACCACCTCGACGACCCGCTCCGCGCCCTTCGCGAGTTCCGGCGGGTCGTCCGCTGCGGTGGCACGGTGTGTGTCGTCGTCAACCACGCCAGAGCATGCGCACGGACCCGCGACCTCGTGGCCGCCGTCTCCGCCCGCTACGGATTTCGAGAGCCGACGGGGATGCTCAACCCCACCGTCGACTCACGGGCCGCACGGCGACGAATGATCACCCGTTGGTGAGCCTGCCGCCTACATGAACGGTGTGGCCGTAGGCCCCGTCGGGTTGCCGAGCAAGGAGCGGCGGAACCTGGCGAGAGACCGCGGCGACCCGCTCGGAACGAGTGGTTTCATCGTGCGCGTCCTTGTCGCGCCACAGCTGGGTCAGCCAGATCGTGTCCGGGTCGTCGAATGCGGTGTTGATGCTGTAGTGGAGCAGGCCGCTATCGTCACCGCCGGCGCGAAATCCGGCGAGGAGCAACACGATCAACTCGTCACGCCGCCCGGGCAGGGCGGTCATTTGCCCGTAGACGCTGAACATATTCCCACTCCCGCTGGACATACATTTCGCCTTCCGCCTGCCCCTCCTTCGACGAGGCTACTCCGAGGCAGGAATCGGGTGCGCCGCCGAATCCCCAGTGTCTCCGGCAGATTCGCAACCCAGAACGCGCCGTTCCACATTCCGATACCGGTCGAGCTTTCAGTCGTGGGTTTTCCCGATTACAACGTCGAGCGCGTCGTGGCGCCATCGAGACCGGACCGGCCGCTGTAAGCCTTCGACCTAGCTGGCCAGCAGGTCGAGCAGGGAGCCGAAGATGAACAGACCCAGGGCAATCCAGCGCAGAGGGTGCGCCGGATGCTCGCGGTGCATGACCCAGACGATCGAACGAGTGATCGGGACCGGGAGCCAGCACACGACCGCCCAGAGCCACGCCAGAACAGCCCCGGCACGGTGACGTTTATCGGGTTGCGTGGTCAGGAACGTCAACGGCGCGAGTATCACCAGCCCGATTGCGATCGCCACCATGAGCCCTGGCAGGTGCGATCCCACCGTCCACTGGGCGATGAGATAAGTCGGGGCGACCAGGGCGAGGACCCCCAGCAGGACCGAGCCGATCCGCTCCACCCGCCGGTCGACGTATTCGGCATTACGCCACGCTGTTTTGTCGCTTCCGGCCAGCGTGTTGACGAAAGCTGCTTCGACCTGGCTCTCGAAAATCTCTCGGCCATGCTGACATTCCCATTTGTATACACACGGCTCCGGCCCGACGACCACGATATCGTCGGCGATCGAGACCGGTGGCATGGCATATCTGCACGATGCGCAGATGAGCTCGCCGTCGAACGTCTCGACCAGCGAAGCCAGCAGCGACTCGTACTCCGGGGTGTCGCGTCCTCGTTGCCCGGCCGTAAGGTCCGACTTCACGCCACATTCCAATGCGCGCAGGCGTTCGAGTAACCGTGCCGCGTCGCGGGTGGCTGTGATTCTGGCTTTCGCTCTACTCAGGCGCTTCACGTGCCGGCTACCGAATTCGTTCAACGCGCCCGCGCCGATCAGATCGAAGATCACTGGCAAGCCGGCTACGAACTGAAGACTTTTCCCGAGACGACCCCAGAAAAGAACCGAATGTCCGAGCAGAAGATTCGCTTCGGGCAGCGGGCCGCGCGACCACCTCACGCACAGCTCCCACCACCAGCCGCGGAAGACCACCGCTGCGACGAGCACGAGAGCACCGCCCAACCACCATGCGCGAAGGCCGAACCGGCGTTGCTCTCGTGCAGTGTTCCCTCCGCCCACCCCTACGACGATCACCCAATCCCTGCGCGGCGTCCAGCCCACAATTCGAAGGGCTGCGGGCAGACATCGCATACCGCACCAGGTTGCCGAGGCCGGGGTTCTTCTGGCCGACCCGGTGACGGTTGCCGGGGAAATCCGGCGGCGGGGCGAAAAGAACGGCTTCTCAGAGTTTGACGACGATCTTGCCGGTGTGGGTGCTGGACTCCATCAGGCGGTGGGCCTCGCGGATGCTGTCGAGGCCGTCGAAGACCGCGCCAACGTGGGGGCGGAACACACCGTCGCGGATGCCGGAGGCGATCCAGTGGTTGATCCGGCGGCGGCCGTCGGCGGTGACCGACAGTTCCATATTGGCGTAGCCGAGGATTCGAAGCGGCCAGTTCATGGGCATGGCCATCGGGCGCTGGTCGAGCCAGCCGTAGACGACGATCGTGCCGTTATGCGCTGCCGCCCTGCTCAATTCGGCCAGGCCGGGCCCGCCGACGGCGTCGAAGATCAGCTGTGCGCCGACGCCGTCGGTGATGCGTCGGGTCTCGGCCACGACTTCGGTATCGGCCGAGGCGATGACGTGCGCCGCTCCGTTGTCGAGCAGGTATCGGCTCTTCTCGCCCGTCCGGGTGACCGCGATGGGGATGGCGCCGATGCGGGCGGCGGTCTGCAATGCCGCGATACCGACGCCACTGGACGCCGCGGTGATCAGGACGTGGTCGCCCGGACGCAGGCCGCCGGTTTCGATCATGCCGCCGTATGCGGTGGAGTAGGTGAGCCAGGTGGCCGCGCCGGTGACCGCGTCGAGGCCCTCCGGGCGCGGGACCACCGACTCCACCGGCAGCACCACCCGCTCGGCATAGACCCCGGCCGAGCTCATCTCGATATTCGGGCCCGTCGAGACCTTGTCTCCCACAGCGTATTCGGTCACGTCGGCGCCAACCGCCTCGATCACTCCGGAGGATTCGTAGCCGAGCCGGGATCCCGGAAGCGTCGGCAGGTAGTAGTAGGTGCCGGCCCGGAATAATGCCTCCGCCCGGTTGAGTCCCAGCGCTTCGATGCGAATGAGTACCTCCTTCGGTCCAGGCGCCGGCAGGTCGAGATTCTCGATGGTCAACACCTCGGGGTCACCGAGTTCGTGGAAGACGACGGTGCGTGCGGTAATCGCGTCGGTTGTCATGCCACTGACGCTATTCACCAGCGGAGAGATGATCTATGCGTGAAAGTCTCGCGGAAATGTCCGTTCGTCTCGCTACCAGGATTTCGTCTACCATGCGGATATGGGCTTGGACGTACTCAGCGATGCCGTCGCGACGATGCGAACCGGGCGTCCGCACTCCTCGCGCCAGCACAGGTCGGCCCCGTGGGGAATGCGTTTCCCCGCGTCGGACGGCACGGGATTCCATGTCGTGCTGCAAGGTTCGGCATGGTTGATCCTCGAGAACCGCGAGCCGACTCCGCTCGGCCCCGGCGATATCGTCTTCCTGCCGCACGGCCGCGGCCACGCACTGGCCAGCGATCCGTCCGCGCCGCTGCGAGCGGTGAACCCGCTGCCCGACGGATCCTGGCCACCACCCGCACCCGACCCGCACACACCGGGCGCGCCCCTCACGCTATTACTGTGCGGCGCATACCAACTCGATCGTCGGCGCGCCCATCCCCTGCTCACCGATCTGCCCGATGTGGTCCATTTACGCCCTCGAGTCGGCACCCACCGCTCCCTGCGTGCGGCGGTGGAACTACTCGGCACCGAACTCGAAGAGTCTCAGCCCGGTTCGGACGCCATCGTGACGTCCCTGCTCGACACATTGCTGCTCTACATTCTGCGCGCCTGGTGGTTGGACACCGAGGACGACGGCACCCCTCGTAACGGCTGGGCCGCCGCCTTGGCCGATCGCCCCGTCGCCACCGCGCTGCGCGCCATACACACCAGCCCCGAAAAACCCTGGACCGTAGAAGAACTCGGCGCCCTCGGCGGTCTGTCGCGCGCCGCCTTCTCCCGCCGATTCACCGCCACGGTCGGCCGGTCCCCACTCGCTTATCTGACCTGGTGGCGCATGACCCTCGCCGGCCGCTTGCTCCGCTCCGACGACACCCCGTTGCACACTGTGGCCCAACGAGTCGGCTACACCTCCGAATTCGCCTTCGCCAAGGCATTCAAGCGCGAGTACAGCACTCCCCCCGGTCGTTATCGCGCTGCGGCACTTGATCTTTCGCGCTGATAACCCCCGCTCCGGACGGATCACTAGTCGAAGCTGTCGTCCTCGGGCAGATTCTCCGCTGCGGAGCGGCGTCGAAAGAGTTTGCCGATGGTTGCGGCGACTCCTGCTCCGATAGCACCACCCACCACCGCACCCAACAGACTCTGCGGCAACGAATCCGACGGCAACGTGCGCCACAGGAAAACGATCAGCCATGCCGCGATCAATGGATACGTCGTGGCATAGGCAATCCGTTTGCGCCGCAGCGGGAAGCCTTTCAGCAGGGTCTGCATATCGATGCCGCGCCGCGCGCAATAGCGAAGCAGCAGGAGTGAGGTGAGGCTGGGGAGCACGAAGATCAGCAGTGAGACCCACTTGGCATCCACCGCCGCGGCGACGATCGCGATCGCATAGCAGCCGTAGATCGTCGCGCACAGCGCCATGGTCGAGCCCCGGTAGAACTCCTCGCGAGCACGCTCGTCCCCCCAGGCCGGTTCGTCGGGCGCTAGGAAGATGTCTTCGAATGCAGTGGTTTTGGCCATGTCCCCTCCAGCTCCTCGGTCCAGAAAATGTCTTCCACCGTCGTTCCCAGCGCACGGGCGATCCGCAGTGCGAGATAGACACTCGGCGCGTAGTCGCCCTGTTCGATCGAGATCACGGTCTGCCGGCTGACGCCGACCGTTGTCGCCAACTGCGCCTGGGTCATCCGGCACTCGCGCCGCCGCGTACGTACCGGATGCTCCCGCTGCTCGCCGACCACGAAACAAATGTTAAGGATGTTTGACATCCCATGTCAAGGAAACTTGTCTTTTCGGCCTCGGATCATGTGCAGGCCGAACGACCGCGATGTCGGCTCGGATACCGTCTGCATCCGGTGGGATGTGGCCCGGTCGATCGATCTGCCCTACGACCTGGATCCGGAATTGGCCGAGCCCGCGCGCGGATCGCCGAGGCGGTGCCCGACGGGGATTTCCGGCTGCACCCCGGTTCGGCGTTCGCGCCCGAGGGAGGTCGCTCTCCCTCGCCCCTCGACTGTTGAGGCGCTCCGGTGAGTACACCGAGACGACCGTGGCCTGGAGCGGGAGTCCCGGCCGCTCCCACCGGCCTCAACGCCGTACAGTTGTGTCGGCCAGCGCTTTTCGTCGATGGCCCGACGTGAATCGCACAGCTCCGGCGCCATACACCTCAGACGTACCCCGGCAATGCAACTTCGGTGGCTGCACCACCGCTCGCGAGTAGACGAGCCCGGCGTCCCGACCTCGGCCATCGGTTGCAAGCGGACAGCGGCGGCGGTCGAGTCGGCACGCCACCGATCCGGCTACCTCAAGCAGGCGACTCGTCCAGTGGCGTCGCACGGACGAAGTCGACGACCACTGCAGCGAGCTCTTCGCCCTTGTCCTCCTGGAGGAAATGCCCGGCCGAGGTGATGGTCACCGGCGAATGGGCTGCGGCGCCAGGGATTTTCGTCGACAGCACCTTGTCTCCGCCGCGCGTGATCGGATCCGAGTCCGAGAACGCGCACAGGAACGGCCGCTCGAACGTCTCCAGAACTGCCCACGCGGCCCGGTTCGCGGGCGCCGCAGGATCCTCCGGACTGGTCGGTACCAGGAGCGGGAACTGGCGGGCGCCCTGCTTGTAGGTGTCGTCGGGGAAGGGGGCGTCGTAGGCTGCGATCACCTCGGGAGAGAGCTCGGTCCGGCAGGCGCCGTTGACGATCTTCCCGGCTCGGAAGTCGGGGGTGTCCTGGCTGAAGCGCTGCCAGGCGAGGAACGCGTCGCCGGGATGGCGATCACCGGTCGGCAAGAACGTATTCGCCGCGACCACACGCGCGAAACGCTCGGGATGCTCACCGACCAGTCGCAACCCGATCAGGCCGCCCCAGTCCTGGCATACGAGAGTGATCCGGTCGAGGCCGATGGCTTCGATCGCCGCCCAGGTCCAGTCGACGTGTGCCTGATAGGTGTAGTCGGCGCGGTCCGCCGGCTTGTCACTGCGGCCGAATCCGACGAGATCGATCGCGACCGCCCGCAGCCCGGCCGAGACCAGAACCGGGATCATACGCCGATACAGATACGACCACGACGGCTCACCGTGCAACAGCAGCACGACCTCACCGTCGGACGGCCCTTCGTCCAGGTAGTGAACCCGCAACGTGGTCCCGTCGTCGCCCGGCACCTCGACGTAATGCGGTTCGAACGGGAAGTCGGGCAGTCCCGCGAAGCGCTCATCGAGGGTTCTCAGTATCCGCATGGCCCAATCCCTTTCGTCGAAACTAGCTGCCGTTGCTGTACACCCGGGTCGGTTCGACCAGGACCGCCGCGCGGCGCTCCGCCGCCATCACGCGGTCGTACTCGTCCCAGTCGTCGTGCTCACCGCCGGCGGCCGCGAACACATCACGCAGAAGCCTGCGCAACCCCTCGGCATCGATCCACGGCTGCGGATCGTCGGGCCCGACGATCTGACCCCGCCCCTCCACCGTCGCCCACGCCCACCCTTGCCGGAATGTGGCGCTCACCTGCGGCCGAGCGCGGAGATTCGCGAGCTTCACCTTGCCGTAGGTCACGAACCCCAGAACCGGGTCACCCGTCGAAGGATGAGCCAACAACCCGACGTTGACCAGCGTCGACTGAATGGTCTGATCGGATCTGAGGGTGGAGACGACGGCGAGCCCCTTCTCGGCGCGACCGAGTTCCACTGCCTGTTCCAGTGTGGTCATCACATCTCCCGTGGTTGGATGCTCCGATCCTCGCACGGCCCATTGTGCGCTTTGGTGAACAGCGCGAACGGTGGCGACTTCACGAAGTTCGCTGGAACTCGCCCCGCGCGGTGCCGGCTGGGCATCTGGGCTGAATTTTCCGTGCAAACCTCGACGAGAATGCGAGAAAACTGCAAAATTCGACGAGGTTTGCACGATCAGTTCACATCCCTCCCTCACTGCTCGATGCTGTGGATGGAGGACACGACCACTTCTCCGTGGCAGCACGGCTCCACTGACTTACCGCCGTGACGCGGGGGGCCGGCGCGTGTAGCGATGACACGAGCGCGTGACGCGGTGTCGCCAGGTGCCGTGCTGCGGGTGCCTGACGCGGTGAGGCGAGGACGTAGCGCTGAGGGAAGGGCGTTCGAATCGGCCTAGCGTCCCGCTGTAGACCCCTCGATCGGTTCATCCTGTGCCTGGCGTGGACCTCCGGCACGCAACGGCACACCGACGTCATGCAGGTGCCTCAGCGCCTCGCGGTACGAGGCGACCAGCCCGGTCTCGTGATACGGCACGCCGATTTCGGCACAGTACTCGCGGACGATGACCTGGGCATGCCGCAAGTTCGGAGTGGGCATGCTCGGGAACAAGTGATGCTCGATCTGATAGTTCAGCCCGCCGAGGGCGATATCGGTCAACGCGCCGCCACGTACATTGCGCGAGGTCAGCACCTGCCGGCGCAGGTAGTCGGGCCGGTCGTCCCCGGTGAAGGTCTGCATCCCTTTGTGGTTCGGCGCGAAGATGCACCCCATGTAGAGACCGAACAGCGCCTGATGCACAGCGAAGAACGCAAAAGCCTTGTCGGCGGGCAGAATTGCGAACAGTGCGCCCAGATAGACAGCGAAGTGGCCGAGGAGCAACGCCCCCTCCAACACGCGGTGCTTGACTGCCCGGCTCCAAAGCGCACGCACCCCGGCCACATGCAAGTTCAGGCCCTCCAACAGCAACAGCGGGAAGAACAGGAACGCCTGCGCCCGCCCGATCAGCCGAGGCAGCCCACGACTATCGCGCGCCTGCCGCTGCGACCACACCAGAATGTCGGGCGCGACATCGGGATCGAGCTCCTCATGATTCGGGTTGGCGTGATGCCGAGTGTGCTTGTCCTGCCACCACCCATACCCCAGCCCGATCCCCGCATTCCCGACAACCCGACCCATGATCTCGGTCGGACGCCGCAGCCGAAAGACCTGACGATGCGCGACATCATGCATAACGAGCGCGACCTGAGCGAACGTGACGGCCATGATCGCCGCGACCATCAGCGTCCACCACGAGTCGCCGACCAGAACGAACGCCACCCAGCCGGCCACGAACGCAATCCCCACGAGGCTGAGCCGGATGAGGTAGTAGCCGGGACGGCGGTCCATCAAGCCCGCGTCGGAGACACGACGAAGCAGTCGGGCGTAATCACCGTCGGCGCCGGTGCGCCGCGAGCGTGAGTGTGGGACCAAGGCCGGTGTCGTCATAGTT
Source organism: Nocardia sp. MDA0666 (assembly GCF_003023875.1). Classification (NCBI taxonomy): domain Bacteria; kingdom Bacillati; phylum Actinomycetota; class Actinomycetes; order Mycobacteriales; family Nocardiaceae; genus Nocardia; species Nocardia sp. MDA0666. The sequence continues at coordinate 49,037 of NZ_PYHT01000009.1, read as the reverse complement.
CTCCCTGAGAGCAGGCGCGGATACCACCTCAGCCCCTCGATACCCGTCTCGCTGGAGATTCGGCGGGCACTGCTCAGTGGGTCGGTGTGGCGACTTCGATACACCAAAGCTATTGGCCGGGTCCTAGTTTCATGTCATACCCAGGTATGGGATCGGGATCGAACTGTGGGGTGACACAGGTGCGGCGCTGGCCCGAATGCCGGGGCAAGATCCAACTAGTGTGCAGTCGGCCGCCCGACCTCCAAACGGCACGGGTTCCGGCCACTCGTCAGATGTTTCGCCGTTGCCGCAGTTCGATGGTGCAGCGGGTGATAGCCGTCCGGCGAGCCCCGGCCACGTGCTCAGGAGGGCCCACACCCGAGAAATCGGACGAAGAGTTGTTTACGTCCGCGACGCAACGGAGGATGGCTGGAGTGAGCACCCGACCTCGCAGGCAAACCGATGTCGCAGTGCGGATTCGCCTCCGCGAAGACTTCGCCGCAGACCCCCATTTCGATCCGCAGGAAACGTTCGTCCTACAACTGTCCGACGAGCTACCCAACGTATGCACTCGTCACGGCGAAACCGCAATCGAACAGCGCAACAAGGACTTCGACTTCAGGCCGAAGACGGCCCGGCGTTCTGCGGAACAACAATGGATACAGCGGACCCCTTCGTATGAAGTTCGATTTCTGCTACGAGGTTTCTACCGCATCGCCACGTTCAGATGGGTCGAGGTCAACCCGCCATCCACTGTCCTCGAGGGAACCTGGCCGATCTGTACGAAATGCAAACGCACAAGCCAGCTTTGCCAGTACACCGGCCATGCGATCGTTCTACTGGGCCTCGCCGCCATCCTCGTCATGCTCGCAGCCACCCAAACAACGACCTCCGACCACCTTCCCGTAGCACTCGTACTGGCTGTCTTCCCGGGATGGGGACTTTTCGGGTTGATCGCCGCATACTTGCTCTACCGCCGCTCGACGACATTCGTGCTGTTCCGGCCTATCGTCGATCTCGATTCGGCACGGATCAGGGCGCACCCGCGGTTCGCGGAGGCGTTCGAATCGCGAGGGTCGCTGTCCGGGGAGGCATAGTCTGTCCTGCTCCGCTCTCGGTTCCGGCACGCAGTTCATCCAGCACTCAGGAGCACCGGGGACACCAGAGCAGCACTTGGCTTGAAGCACATTCGTCAGCTGAATGCGCAGATGAGGTGACAACCGGCCTGGGGCAGAGTCCTGCCCGGCCTGTCTGCGCAGTAATCGAGCCGTCCGCCCCTCTCACGGCGCGACGTGCAAGTATGACCACGTGCCTGTAGCGAGCCCCGCTAGTACACGAATTCGTCTGTTCACCGTCGGTTATGAGGGCCGGCGAGCGGACGAACTCGTCGCAATTCTGACAGAGGCCGGCGTCGCGACCGTCGTGGACGTGCGACTTACTCCCATCTCGCGCAAACCGGGATTGTCGAAGACCAAATTGTCGGCGGCCCTGAGCCAGGCCGGCATCCGTTACGTGCATCTCAAGGAGCTCGGCAATCCCCGAGACAATCGCGACGGTTTCCGCGTCGGTGACGCCGATGCGCGTGACCGATATGCGCATGTGCTCGCAAGCCCGGAAGGAGCTGAGGCGCTGCACTCGGTCAGGACGCTCATGGCGCAGGGCCCGGTCGCATTGCTCTGTTTCGAGCACGAGCACACCACATGCCACCGTCAAATGGTCGCCGATGCTGTACGGGATACTGCTACCGCCGGAATAATTCAGCTGTGACACAACGGCTTACAGCATGGCCAGCTGGTCGGGCTCGGCACCGGAACTCACCTTCGGGTACCACGCGCCCAGCACTTCGAACGACCTACGGTGCAGCGCCTGGTTCCCGATGAAGAAGTAGAGGTCCCGCTCAGGAGCACAAATCTCCTGCTCCCATTTCCCTCGCAGCCTCTGCTGAGCTCCGGCAACTCCATACATCTGCTGCCATTTCCGTCCCGCCTGACCGATCTCCCAGTCCAAGCACTGCTGCCGATGACCGGGACATTCACTGTCGGTGCAGTGATAGCTGTAGGTGACCCGATACGGCATCGGTTCGAGCACCGGCGGCGCATCGTCGAACAAACTCGGCGCGGCCGCCGCCTGCGCCTTCCTCCGTTGCTGTGGTGTCCAGCCGTTTCCGCGCTCAACCGTCACGGCGTCGACGATCGGCTTGATCATGCCCAGCGACGGCGCGGGCACGGCCATCGCACCTTTCGGATTCGCGCGAATCAGCTCGCACGTCGACGTCGCCCCGATCAGAGGACGGATCAGTGTCCGCCGCTGCGTCCATCGCCCACCGTTCGTATCGACGTGCCCGACGACCTGCAGTGACTGCTGATCCGGTTGAAACGACTCGATTCGTGGATCGTCCCCACGACGCTTCCGAACATCGACCTCGACGATGTCGTATTTGCGGAACACGAGCTCCTGCCCCATCCCGCGGAACCTCATGGGGTACAACCGTATCCACGTCGGCGGCAAACGGTCGATACGAACACCCGCGACACACACCGTCTCGCCGTACCGTTCCGACGGCGCGGGATAAGCCTTCACGGTGATCAGAATCCGAGCGCGCTCACTTCCTGGCAGCATCGAAAACCCCCTAATGACACCAGGATTCAAGTATGCACGGACGCCGGCAGGGACGATGGGTATTCCTGTCGGCGCCACCCGTCACGATTCATTCCGTGGCCATCGGATCGCCGAAACCGAGCGTGTCTCTCGCGGTCACGTATCGTGGGTCGCCCCTGATCAGAGCCGCATCCACGCACGAGCACTTCGGAATGGGCGACATCGAATGCGGCGGACACTCGATCTCGCCGCAGCCCTCGGGCCGACGCAGCGTTGCGCCCACTCCCCTGGCCCGGCGGTCGGTACGTCGCTGGCATCTCCGAATTTCGCCTCAACGGTCATACCGTGAGGACAGGGCTCACCAGAGTTGCTCTGGAACCAGAACTGTCCAAACCTGCCCCGGAGCGAAGGGGATGGCTGCACCGGTGGGGTCTGTGTACGTTGTGCCCGCCTCCGGGGAGGGCCGGGACCACGTGGCCGGGAACGCTTGGCCGTCGCGAAGTACGAGTGCCTGACCGCTACCGGTCGTCTGGGCCAGGGGTGAGACGCTGCCCGCCACGTCGCTGATGGCCGAGTTCTGCACCGGCACACTCTGCAGCACGACCGTACTTGGCGTGAGCCGTCCGGTATCGGCAGCGCTGTAGGCAGCACCATCCATGGACACCAGCCAGCCGTGATCGCTGGGTGACCAGTCGAAGCCGACCACCGCAGCCGGGTACCGCGCTTCCTCATGTTGCGTGGGCCGACCGCCGGCAGGCGCAGGACCGAAGTGCAGTTGCGAAGCCTCCGGCCAGCCGCCGCCTTCGGGCAACTGATCGGGGCGGACGAACATGTTGTGCGGCGCGGCGCGACTGTAATCGCGGAAGTACGCCGCGGGTTGCAGATCGGCCGAGGCGTTCTGGAGCGAGGAGGAATCGAGGGCGGGAATCAGCTCGGGCGCGGAACCAGAGGATGCCAACGTCGGGTTACCGAACTGGGCCAACAGCGTCAGATCCGTTTCCCGCGCGCTCCGGACAGGTCCGATCACCGGAGGCTTCTGTGTCACGAACACCGCGGCCAGCCGGCTCAAACCACCCTCGACCGGCTCGACGTAGACCACATCGGCGGCTCCGAGCCCAACCGGTGGCCGTGCCTGCGGACTGTTGTCTATCTTCGCGACCAGTACCGGCACCCCTACCCGGGAGGGCGGGGGCGACTCAGGTGCCGCCTGCTCGGGTCCGGTGCGGGTGGCGGTGCCAGTGCGGGTGCCGGTGCCGGTGCCGGTGCCGGTGCCGGTGCCGCCACTGCACGCGAACGTAGTGCACATTCCCAAGCTCATCAGGAACGCGGCAATCCACACCCACCATCGCTGTTGCATAAGGCAAACCTCTAGCTACCAATTTACGCCGCCCTCGACCACTCGGGCCGGTCGCTGGTTGAGGCTTTTGGTCCCCGGCGAGCGCCCGTCGAACCACCCCGACGACGCACTTCGCGTGGGCACGGACCGTCCGCACGGGTGGTGAGGTGCTCGCCTGTAATCTCACGATCATGGTGGACACCCCCTTCGGTCGAGTCATCACGGCGATGGTGACCCCCATGCACGCCGACGGCTCGATCGACTACGACGGCCTGCAGAACCTCGCCGTATACCTCGCCGACCACGGCCACGACGGATTGCTGGTCAACGGGACCACGGGTGAGTCCGCCACTACCACCGACGAGGAGGACTACGCCTGCGTGCGGGCGGTCGTCGAGGCCGTGGGCGACCGCGTCCAGGTGATGGCCGGCTGCGGCACCAACGACACCGAGCATTCCACTCGTGCGGCGCGCGAAATGGTCGCCTGCGGGGCCGACGCTCTGCTCGTTGTCACGCCGTATTACAACAAGCCGCCGCAGGACTGCATCCTCGAACACTTCCGCCTGGTCGCCGAGGCCGGCGGCGGTGTGCCCGTCATGCTGTACGACATCCCGGGTCGGACCGGGACGGCGCTGAGCACCGATACGATTCTCCGCGCGGCGGACATTCCCGCCGTGCGTGCCGTCAAAGATGCCAAGGGCGATTTCTTCGAGGCCAGTCGGATCATGTCGCAGACCGACCTGCTCTGGTATTCCGGTGACGACGTCGTGAACCTGCCCCACCTCGCTCAAGGCGCGACCGGCATCGTGTCGGTGGTCGGTCACGTCGCAGGCGATCACTACGCGGAGATGATCGCCGCCGTCGACCGCGGCGACCTGCCTCGGGCACGCGAGATCCACCGGCGCCTCATCCCCGCCGTCGATGCGATCATGCACGTCTCACAGGGCGCCATCCAGGCGAAGGCCGCGATGAAAATGCTCGGCGTCATCTCCTCCGACGCGCTGCGGATGCCGTATCGGCAGGGCCCGCCGGAGCATCAGCAACGCCTGCGTGCTGGACTCGAGGAATCCGGTCTGTTGTAGACGGGCACGCGAACATCACTGTGCAGCAGTCGGATACAACTTCGTGGGCGCCGAGTACGAGGATTACGTCAACGAGCAACGACCAAACGCAACGATGGCGACCGGGGCTGAGCGGTCGACGGTGTGGCCGGTGCCGCACTGGGAGTGATGAGCCAGGGCGAACTGCACTCGCTGGGGTTGTCGCTGTTCCTGCCGCATGCCACGGCGGCGCAGAGTCCGTTCCGGTTCCTCGTGATCGACGACCCGGTTCAGTCCATGGATCCCGCCAAGGTCGACGGGTTGGCCCGAGTGCTGGACGAGGTGGCGCGATCCCGGCAGGTAGTCGTTTTCACACACGACCTGCGGTTGTCCGAAGCCGTGCGCCGCCTGCATATTCCGGCGACCATTCTCGATGTACAGCGGCGGGAGCGGTCGGTCGTGGAAGTCCGGGTGTCGGTCGACCCGATCCGCCGCAACCTCGCCGATGCTCGCGCATTGCAGTCGACGCCCCGGTTGCCCAAGGACGAAGCCAATGAGCTGATCGCATTGTGCTGCCGACAAGCGATCGAGTCCGCCAGCACCGCAAAAGTCCGAAAGATACTGGGTGAGAACGGCCTCAGCCAGATCGCCATCGACGAGCAGCTCGCGGCGGCCGAACGAACCAAACAGAAGCTCGCACTCGCCCTGTTTCTGGACCGAACGAAAGAGGGCGCAGCCCTCGCACGCCTGGACCGGGAACTCGCCCCGTGGGCATCGTCGGTGATCGAGGCGTGCAATCGCGGCGCGCACGGCAGTACCCGCGGCGACCTCGAAGACCTCATCAATCGCGCGGAGAGGATTACGGCATGGCTCAGCAACTGACGCTCGTCCGCTCCAGGCTCGGCACTGCCGACATGCTCATCACCGACGCTACGGCCGACCTGGACGGCCTCTGGCCGAGGGCATCAGCATGGATGCTGCGTATTGCCGTCGAGCACGCCATCGAAGAACTGTGGAAATCGGTATCGCCACGGATGGTCTCGGTAACCCGGCGTGCCCAGCTGCTGGTTCTTCCCAAGTACATCGGTGCGCAGGCTGCCGGCGAGGCGCGTGTCCTGTGGGCGGAGCTGTCGGTCGTCACTCATCATCACGACTACGAACTGAACCCGACCGTGCAGCAGTTGCGGCGGTGGCAAGAAAGTTCCGAGCGTGTAGTGGCAGCGATCGACGCGGCAGTGCGCGCACATACCGGCACGAGCCGGTAACCGTTGCGCTACAACGTGTTCTAGTTTGGCGCGTCAGCAGCAGGCGTGAGATATCGGGACACGCGGAGAGCGATTGCGTCTGTCACATTTTCAGGTCGCCCGCCGATGTCAGTTGGGGTGATCGCCGGGGCGCATCCGGGCGCGGCCGAGCCGACGAAGAGTTCTGGGGCATAGAGGAGGTAAAGGTGGCGCAAACCGCGCTGTGGGAGGACACCACGGCAGTGGAGTCCGGGCTGACCGTTCAGGTTCTGACCCAGCCCGCGATCAACCTGGCGCTCGTCCACAACGGCGTGCCGCTGATCTCCGGACTTCGTGTCACGAACGATTCGGGCTCATCGGTGGTCGACATGACCGTGACCGTCCGCCTGCACGGCGACGGTGCCGAACTGACCCCGGCATGGCAGCGGACCTACGACGGCGACCTGTCCGACGGCGCGGATGTGTTTTGGGACGATTTCGGTACCTTCGCGCCGAAGACGTCCTACCTCCGAGAGCTGAACGAAAGTCACCCAGCGACACTGAGTATCACCGTGACGCGAATGTGGGGACCCGACGTCCATCTCACGACGCCGATCCGGGTTCTCGCCCACAACGAGTGGTTCAACGCGCCGATCTTCTACGACTCGCTGGCGGCGTTCGTCCAACCGAATACCAAATCCGTTCAGTCGGTTCTCGATGACGCCGCGGAGCTCCTGCGTACCAACACCGGAGATTCCTCGATCAGCGGCTACCAAGCAGGCCCGGAGCGAGCCGCGCTCATTGCCGCCGCTATCTACGAGGTCCTGCGCGCACGGCGGATCCGCTACATCAACCCTCCGGCTTCGTTCGAGGCGACCGGACAGAAGATCCGCACCACCGCAGGCGTTCTCGACGAGCGGTTCGGCACATGCATCGATCTCTCCGTGACCTATGCGGCCTGCCTCGAGGCATCGGGTCTGCGCCCGCTCGTGTGGTTGGTGACCGGTCACGCCTTCGCCGGCTTTCTGCGTGAAGAAGTGAACTTGTCTCATCCGTCCTTGACCGAGCAGAACGCTCTCGTCAATCTCGTCGAGTCGGGTATCGCCGTGCCTGTCGAGGCGGTGTTCTACGAGGAGTCGTCGAAAGGCAGCTTTACCAGCGCCATAGCGACGGCACGACCGCACTTCAGTAACCCCGAGTCACTGGCCGGAGTTGTCGACATCGCTGCTGCCAGGAGAAGCGGTGTACGACCCCTACCCAGCACCGATGACGTCGCCGCCGCCGCTTCCCCCGAGCCGACGAAAATCGGCGGAATCGTTCTGGACTTGCCCGATGAACTTCGGGCTCAGAATCAGAACGACGAAATCTTGGACACGACCGACCCCGCTCCGGCACGCGTACGAAAGTGGAAGCGATCGCTCCTCGACTTGAGCACCCGCAACAGGTTGCTGAACCTGAAGGCGTCATCTCAGGTGATCGACTTGCATGTCCCCCACAACGGCCTGCCGATCCTCGACGACATCGTTCATGCGGGTACTCTCCTCACACTGGCGCCACACGACGACCTCGCGTCCATTCATCAACTCCAAGGTGCGCGGCGTGCCGCCGAGATCGACCCAGATGTACTGCGGGCGTATCTCTCCGAGGACCACCAGCTGTACGCCGCCGTTCCGAACACCGCCTACACGCGCAGATTCAAAGAGCTCGCCCGGACCGCACGGACGCTGTTCGAAGAAACCGGCAGTTCGAACCTCTACCTGACGCTCGGCGCGCTCGTCCACCACACGAGCACGGGCGCCGAGGCGCGGGCTCCTCTGTTTCTCCTTCCGGTGAAAATCACTGGCGGTACGGGACGTAAACAGTTCCAAATCAGCACCAACACAACCGAAGTCGCGAGTCCGAACTACTGCCTGGTCGAGTGGCTGCGTCTGAAGCACAACGTTTCGATCGAGGCACTCGAAGCACCGAAATTGGACGACAGCGGAATCGATATCGTCCACGCCCTTCGCGGGATCCGGAGCGCTCTGGTCGAGAACAACATCGATCTGCGGGTGGATGAGGTCGCAACGCTCGCCATCTGCCAATTCGGTACGTTCGGCATGTGGAAGGACCTCAGCGACAGCTGGGAAATCCTCGAGCAGAGTCCTATCGTGCGGCATCTGACGCATCATCCCGGCGAGTCGTTCCATGACCCGAACTCGGACGGTGATGCCGGTCTGGAGCACCTCGAGGTCGACGAAAGTACTGTGCCCGTGCCGATTCCGGCCGACGGCTCACAGCTCAGAGCGATCGCGCTCGCCGCGGCCGGCCGCACATTCGTCCTCGAAGGCCCGCCCGGAACAGGTAAGTCCCAGACGATCACGAATTTGATCGCCCACGCCTTGGGGCAGGGCAAGACCGTTCTCTTCGTTGCAGAGAAGCAGGCAGCCCTCGACGTGGTGAAACGGCGCCTCGAACGGGTCGGTCTGCAGAATTTCACTCTCGACTTGCACGGGAAAAGTCAGAGTCCCAACATGATTCGCGATCAGCTCAAGGCGGCGATCGACAACTCGATCCGCTACAACGAGCGCACGTGGGACGCCCGGCTGGCGGACTTTCAGGCGAGGCTCGCACCACTTTCCGACTATCCGAGAAAGCTGCATCAGCGGAATGGTATCGACTACTCGCTCTGGAGCGCCTTCGAGGAGATCCTCGAGACCGGCGACGGTCCGGTAGCGCCGATTCCGATCTCCTATGTCGCTCGCCCTTCCGAGAACTGGCCTGCAGTCAAAGCTGCCCTCGACCTCTTCTCGCGCGCAGCCCGTCCTCTGGATATCGCACCCGGTGTGCCATGGGCTCTGGCAGGCGCCATTCCGGACTCAGTGGGCGCGGAGCAGATCGCGCCTGCCGTGCGTCGGTTTGCCAACGCAGTCGATGCCGCGGAAGCGAGCGATCGCGTGCGGTCCCTACTGGCGGCCATCGACGGCCCCGAGCAGCTCGTCTCCTTGATCGAACCGGCACAGCGCCAGCTCGGTCGACCGGTTCCGGACGCGTCCACGCTTGCTCGGATGCGCGGACCGCAATTCGCCGGCGCGCTGAAGGCGCTGATGACGGAAATCGAACAGCTGCAGCGAAACTGCGCTCCGCTGCTGGCGACGTTCACGCCGATGTTCGTCGAAACGGGTGATATCGCCCCCATGGTCACCGAGGCGGAAGAGTGCGACAAAGGAATGTTCGGCCGGAAGAAGAAGGCCGAGCAGTTTCAGCGCAATATGGCTCCGTTCGCTCAGCCGGGCGCCGATCTCGCACCGCAGAGCGTCCTGCCCCTTCTGCGGGCAATCCCTGGTGCCCGCGAGCACGTTTCGCGAACTCAGGCACTCGCCGGGGAACTGCTCGGACCCTTCATGCCGGCGCGTTGGAATCCCCTCGCCCCCGGCAGCGCGGAAGAACTGCGGCCGATCTTCGACTACATCGCCGCGACGCTCCGATTTATCGATTGTTCCCCCAACGAGTGGCGTCTGCTCGAAACTACGAGTTTCCCGGCAAATCGAGAGATCGGGTTGCTCGAGGAAGTGAGCGACGCGTGGACCCAGTTACGTGGGTGCCTCGGCACCACCGACGACGATGTGACCCGCTGGCGCAACAGCGAACACTGGCTCACCGCGTGGAAGCGCACGAGTGGTGAACTCATCGAAGACGCCGAGCTTTTCAATGCCCGGCACCTGCTCGACTGGTCCAGGATGTCCAGCTATCTCGCGCCCCTGCGCCGAGCAGGACTCGACGAGTTCGTGGAAGCACTTCTGACCGCTCGCATTCCGGCGGCCGACGCAACGGCGGCCTTCTTTCGTGGAACCGCTGCTACATCTCTGGACGAACGCCGCCGATCGACCGGCTTGAACAACTTCCTTTCCGACCTTCGAGACGGCGAAATCGACGACTTCGTGCGCGCTGCGGAGTCGTTGCGGGACGAACAGGTCAAGGCCCTTGCCGCCGCGCTACTCAACCGGCGGCCCTTCCACGCCGGTTCGCTCACCGGCGAGGTCGGGGAATTGCGACGTTCGCTGGACAGAAAACGTGGCGGCCTCAGCTTCCGGCAATTGATGAACAAATACGCCGATTACATTCTGGCGGCCACCCCGTGTGTTTTCGTCAGTCCGGCCTCGCTCGCGAAGTTCATAGCGCCCGGCTCCGCGACGTTCGACATCGTCGTATTCGATGAAGCGTCGCAGGTGACCGTGGCGCAAGCGATCGGCGCCCTGGGTCGCGGCCGGTCGGCAGTCATCGTCGGCGACTCGCAGCAGATGCCGCCGACCTCGTTCGGTCAGGTCACCGCGTCCGATGACGACGACGCGCACGAGGAGGGCGAACTCGCCCCGGAGGATCTGGACAGCATCCTCACCGAATGTGTCGAGTCCGGCGTTCCGCGTCTGTGGTTGTCGTGGCACTACCGCAGCCAGGACGAGACACTCATCAGCTTCTCCAACGAGAAGTACTACGAGGGGCGGCTCGCCAGCCTGCCCTCCCCCGGCGGAGACAGCACTGCGGGCGTCGAATGGCGACGCGTCGCCGGGCAGTTCAACCGCGAGGATCGTGGCCGTGAGCACCGCACGAATCGTGTCGAAGCAGAGGCCGTCGTCGAGGAGATTCGAACCCGTTTGGCGACACCATATCTGGCGCACCAGAGCATCGGCGTCGTGACGTTCAACGCCCAACAACGCACTCTCGTAGAGGACCTCCTCGATGAGTGCGACGATCCGCTCGTTCGCGAGAACCTGCGGCCGGATGCCGAAGAAGGCATATTCGTCAAGAACCTGGAGAACGTTCAGGGTGACGAGCGCGACGTCATCTTGTTCACCACCGCCTTTTCGACGAAACCGGGCGAGACACAGCTACCGCTGAACTTCGGCCCGCTCAGCCGGTCGGGCGGCGAAAAGCGCTTCAATGTCGCGATCACCCGGGCACGCCGCAAGGTCATCGTGTTCACCTCGTTCGACCCATCGCACATCGACCTGTCCCGGACGAAATCCGTTGGTATGGCCCACCTGCGCGGTTACCTCGAAATGGCGTCGCACGGACCGAGCACGGGTGAACACCCCCGCGACGGCCTCGGGCTCGACCCCATCCAAAGAGACATCTGCGCCGGACTGCGCGAGCGTGGCTACGAGGTGGAGACGAACTACGGGCTCTCCGACTTCGTCCTCGACCTCGTCGTACGCGAACCCGGCTGTGAGCATTGGCAAGTGGCTGTCATGCTCGACGGCCCGCGGTGGGCGGAACGGCCGACGGCCGCAGACCGGGATCTGACACCGCGGCTGCTCGAATCGATGATGCATTGGGGTTCGTCGCTGCGGGTGTGGTTGCCGGACTGGATCGACAACCGCAGCGCCGTACTCGACCGCATCGACGCGGCGATCGAAACATCGGGCTCGAAGCATGAGGCATTCGAAGCCGAACTCGCCGCGGCAGCGGAAGAGCGGGCGGCCCTCATCGCGAAGATGGAAGCGGAGGCTGCGGCCGAAAGCGCGGACGAATCCGGGCAGCTTGATGTGGTAGCCGTTGAGACAGAAAGTAGTTCGGCTGTCGAGCCGGCCTACGACTCGGCGCCGCTGGATGAGCCGGAGTTCGTCGCGAGCGCACCGATTGCGAGCAGCCTCGGCTCTGCGGCGAATGTTATGGACAAGCCGGCCGCGCGAGACTGGAACGGCCGCGGCACCACTTATCTCTCCGCACCGACGACAACGCTCGGCGATCGGACGGATCTCGACCGAACCAACTCGGCGTCGGTACGGCGCATCATCACCGATGCCGTACGAGAAACCGTGGAGACCGAGGGACCTATCGCTTTGGATCGACTCGCGCGCGTCGTCGCGAACCGGTTCGGCTACGACCGAGTGTCCGCCGCGCGCAAGTCGTTTGTCATCGACTGCGTCCCCGCCGAGCTGATTCACTCCGGCCCGCTCGGCACGTTCGTGTGGCCGCATCAGATCGACCGGGCTACGTGGGCCGGCTACCGCACCACCCCGGATGACGTGACGCGCTCTCTGAACGAAATCGCACCGGAGGAGATCGTCAATGCCATGAAGGCGGCCTGCTCGAGTGCGGGACTGGAGTCGGAGCCTTTGATGCGCGCGACCATGGCCATCTTCAACCAGCGTCGCCTCGCCGGCGCCAGCCGGGAGCGGTTGGAATCATGCATCGCCGCCGGATTGGCGAACGGACGGCTCATCCGGATCGGTTCGCACATACGGCCCGGCGCCTGACACCCCCTCGCACGAAACCGCAAGGCATTTCGGCGCCCATGTGTCGGTGGGACCCGATACATTCCATGAGAGACCCGAGCCAAGAAGGTTGCAGACGCCAATGGTCGATACCGCAACAGGTTCCGATGAGCAGGATCACTCTGAGATTGCAGTAATCGCCGATGAGTTCGGCGCACTGGTCATCGGCAGCGATGATGCACTCACTGATTTCGCTGACGAGTGGGCCCAACACAATCGCGCCGAGGTAACCGAACTGCCCGCGGTACAGATCGGTACGACGCTCAGTTCGGTCACCACCGCCCTACTCGCCACCGGCAGACCTGTGGCCCGCTACCTCCCCGGGGCCGACGTTTGGGAGAAGTCCGGACGACCGCGCCCCGGAACGGTGGTCACCTTCCACAGGACAGTGCGTTCAGCCGAGTCGGGAAAGATTTTGTCGAACACGAGGATTGCTCCAGTCGCCGCGGTACCCGGGGTCGGGCAGGCGGCCATCGCCGCATTGACCGTGCAGATGGCGCTCGAACAGTTCGCCGACAGGATCATCGCACGTCTCGACGACATCGAGGACAAGGTCGATGACGTACTCCGACTGGCCTCCGCACAACGACTCGGCGACGTATACGGACATCGACGCATCCTGCAACGCCGCATTCAGGAGCTTGGTTCGGGCGTCGCGCTCACCGATACCGATTGGTCGAGTATCGCCGCACTCGGTGCTGACCTGGAGGTCGGAGTCGAGCGACTGCGCCGGCATGCCTTGCTGCTCACCGATCAGCTCAACCCGGACGACTCGGCGGACAAACGTGCCGACCAGCTCGAATCGGCCGTTCACAAAGGACGGCTGAAGGAAACGCTGAAACTACTTCTTGTCGCCCAGCATTCGCTCTACTTGTGGCAACGCCAGCGACTGGAACGCGTTCGGTCCGCCGAGCCCGAATATCTCGAACAAACAGCGGCCAGCGCTCGCGCCACCCTGAGCGAACACCTCGAAGCCGACCATGACCTGGCAAGCCGATTACGCGATGTACTCGACCGCCATACGGTGCTGCGCGTAACGGAGGTGCATCGGCAACTCGCGGGGCGCAAGCTGGCGAAGAACCGAGATGCGCTGAGCCACATGGTCGACTCGTTCATCGAAGCCCGCGCACTCCAGATCGGCAGCTGGGAAGGCGCTGACAACGCCACCATCCGCGAAGCTTGGTCACTGGCTCGTGATCGCACGGTCGCGGCTGCCAATTCGGGTCGCCGGCATCTGTCCGCCGGCGCGACTGCGGTTGCGCGATGGGTGGAACCCAAGGACGACTCGGACGGGCCCGAACCAGCTGCAGCCACACCGCCTGCCGAGGTTCCGCATACGCCAACGAATCTCCCGTTGACCACCGACAAGTAGTCCAAGGGGACGAGCACTCGCTCGCTTCCCTCCATCCACCTTCGACAGCAGACAGTTATGCCGCGCGTGACCGATGCGAACCGAAACATACTGAGCGGTCAAACTCCGTTTGCCGCAACGGGTTCCACAAAACAGACAGTGTGAAACAACCTCGCCCCCGCCGACGATATGCGCCAGAGTTGATGTCCGCGTGGGGCAGCACCCACATCACTTTCCGGTCCGTTGGCGCTGTCCACGGCCGCACTTCCCAAGGAGATGTCCACCGTGGTCGCCGCACAGGAAACGAGTCTGCAAAAGATACTCGAAGGCACCTCGCAATACCTCGTTCCGTTGTATCAGCGGCCGTACCAGTGGGGGCCGGACAACTTCAAGGAGTTGTGGCGCGATGTCACACAGCTGGCCGAGGACCGAGCCGAGGATGTCGAGACCACACACTTCATCGGTTCAGTTGTGCTGGCGCCAGTTCCGGGTAGCGTCGCAGGTTCGATCACGCGATATCTGGTCGTCGATGGGCAGCAGCGCCTCACCACCCTTACGCTGCTGCTCGCGGCAATCCGTGACCACCTTCGCGAACGCGACGCTTCCACGCGCCGCGACACAGATCGCATTCACAATCAGCTGCTGACAAATCAGTACGAGGACGACCCGTACCGGCTGAAACTGCTACCCACGCAAGCGGACCAGGCTTCCTACACCGCCGTCATCGACGCGCTGCCGACTGCGGGTGGTGACGACAATATCGGGGCCGCGTACCGCTTTTTCCGGGCGCAATTGGCCGAGCCCATAGATCCCGATCTCGGCTACGACGTGGTGCAGATAGCTCATGCAGTGACGTCTGGGCTGTCGGTGGTTTCGATCAGCACCCATCCGGGTGACAATGTTCACCGAATCTTCCAGTCGCTGAACAACACCGGACTGAAGCTGACTCAGGGCGACCTACTGCGAAACTACCTCTTCATGCGGATGCCGACTCGCAGCGAGGAGGTTTACCGCACCCTGTGGCGTCCTCTCCAGGACGCGCTCGCTGACAATGAGCGTCTCGAAACACTGTTCTGGTTGGACCTTTTGCAGACCACGGCGAAGGTCAAGCAAACGCAGACATTTGCAGGGCAGCAGGCAAGGCTGGACCGGTTCGCGAACGAGGACGAGATAGTGGCCGAAGTCGAGAGGATCGCCGGCCTTGGTCGGCTCTATGGACTGATGCTCCATCCAACCGATGAGCCCGACCCGGCCGTCCGCCAGCGTCTGATCCGCCTCGCCGAATGGGATTCCACCGCTCCGGCACCGTTGGTACTGCATCTACTGGTCCTGCGTGAGCGCGGTGACGCCACCTCGGAACAAGTTGCCCGCGCCCTGTTGTACATCGAATCGCTACTTGTCCGCAGGTTCTTGGTGGGGCGGGTAACCCAGGGGCTAAATCGTCTGTTTCCCGCGGCGGTGCAGGAACTCGACGAATCCCTTCCTGTCGACGAGGCGCTGCACAAGTATCTGTCGGTGGGGCGCAAGCACTACGCCACCGACGAGAAGCTCACCGAGGCGATCCTCACTTCACCGCTGTACACCACCGGACGTGCCGCGCAGCGCAAGACCATGCTGATCTGGATCGAGCAGCTGTTCAATTCCAAGGAGCAAGTCGAACCGACATCGCTCACGGTCGAACATGTCATGCCACAAACTCTCTCGGCGCAGTGGCGCAAAGAGGTGGGTTCGACATACGGAATTGAGAACGTTGACGACCTGCACGACAGCCATGTCCACACGCTGGGCAACCTCACACTCACCGGATACAACGAGAACCTGGGCAACAACACCTTCGATCGAAAACGAGCTGTCCTCCGGGGGAGCAGCATTCGCATGAATCAAGCGATCGCGACCTTTTCGGAATGGGGTCCTGAACAGATCGAGCAGCGCGGCCGCGAGCTTGCCAAGCTGATCATCGGAGCGTGGCCCGGACCGCTCACCGATATCGCTGCCAACGGCGACGACAACCCACTGTGGGAATCGATGAATCGGCTGCTCGCTCTGCTGCCTGCCGGACACTGGACCACCTACGGCGATGTCGCCAGAGTCTTGGGAACGGCGGCCCAGCCGCTGGGAAACCGGCTGGCAACCGCACCCGCACCGAATGCTCACCGCGTTCTCACATCGCAAGGCGAGGTGTCCCCCTCATTTCGATGGGTAGAGCCTGGCCGAACCGATAATCCCAAAGAGATTCTCGAACAAGAAGGTCTTCGATTCGCAGCCGGAGTTCGGGCGGATTCCTCTATGCGGCTATCGATCTCGCAACTCGATGAGTTGCGGAGGGCGGTGGAGGACGGCTTCGACGCGGTCCAATGAGCTCGCACATGCTCGACGCGGAGCGTCCGACGAGCCTGCATAGGCGCCGTGACAACCGGAGACCCCCGCTGACCCACAGGGAGAACAATGCTCGGCTTCGCCATTGTCGACAGACAGCCGACCGCTGACGCTACCGCGGTGTGGATTACCAGCCGCACCGACACCACCATCGTCCGCAACACGAATGCTGTGGTGATTCCACAGGACGATCCGGACCATGACTCGAAGGTCCAGTGTTTGGTTAGCGGTCGATCGGTGGTGCTGACTGCAGGCACCGCACCGCATTCATGTTTCGAGAATGCTGTCGAGGTCGACCTTTTCGACGATCTCATCAAATTGACCACCACGTATCAGGAACGCATCTGCCAAGCCGTCGATGACTACTGCCGGCGCCAGCGGTCGAAGTTGGTCGTGCCAGTTTTCCAGCCCGTCCCACAGCTTGCGGCCGCAGCACAGGACGAGCCGCGCTTTCGCGCGTTGGCTGTTGCCAACTACGTCGGGAACGTCTGGACCGCTTGGCTCTTCACCGAAGAGCAGCGGCTTCGCCGAACGGTCAACCCGAGAACCGGGGAAACACCGTGGATCATGCCGGAGGACCTGAACAATCCGGCGATTGCGATCTTCCCGGCAGAGTTCCGTGGTGTGCTCAGCTCGCAGGTCGCGAGGAGAGGAGTCGTCCACGATGAGCAACGGCTTTGCGGCACGACCCGGCTGGTATGCAGACCCCTCACGTCATGCGCCGCTGCGGTGGTTCGATGGGTTCCGCTGGACCGACGCCGTTTCCAACGCCCCGGGCTGGTATCCCGACCCATGGCAGGAAGCGCACTATCGCTGGTTCGACGGGCACCTGTGGGCCGACGCACTACAGCCGGCGGTTCACCACCCGCCGGTGCCACTGGACACCGGAGCCGGCGCATCAACAACCATTCAACCGGCGGGCGGCATTGCGCCGCAGCTGGCTTCGCTTCTCGGCACCGCTTCACGTTTCGCGGTGATGGATGTGGAGACAACCGGTCTCCGACACTCGGACCGGGTCGTGGAGATCACCGTGCTCACCCTCGATCATTCAGGGACAGTCACGAACACGTTCGATACTGTCGTCAATCCGATGCGCGATGTCGGTCCCACGTGGATCCATGGTCTTACGGCGGCCGAGGTCGCCAGCGCACCTACATTTGGGGAGATCGCGCACGCGGTGGCGGAGCTCATCGACGGTGCAATCGTCGTCGCCCACAACCGGCCCTTCGACACACGAATGGTGGGTTTCGAACTGGAGCGGTCAGGCATCGACGTCCAGTGGGGCTCGGGTCTGGACACGTTGGCGGTGACCCGCTGCAAGCTGGCAGCCGCTTGCTTCGAACACGGTGTCCAGCACGAGAACCAACACCGAGCGCTGGGGGACGCGCGCGCCACCGCGGGCCTGCTGCAGGCCATCGCAAGTCATTTCCCGGAGCCAGGGACCCCCACCGCTGCCACCCGGTATCGAAAGGCACACAGTGCCAGGGTGTGTGCCCGCGACGGCGAATCGATCGCCCAGCCGCTCCCCTTCCTCGCCGACATCAGCCAGGGCCTGCACACCGCCGCGGACGTTGCGCCCTACGAGATTCTGCTGGACCAAGCTCTAGCCGATCTGCAGCTCACCACGGAGGAGCGGACAGAACTTCAACGCCTCGCATGGGACCTGGGGCTCGACGATGCCGCTGTGCACGTCGCGCACACCCACTTCCTCAACGCCGCAATAGAGGCCGCACTCGAAGACTCGGTCGTGACCGACGACGAAATCGACCGACTTCTGCGGGTCGCGGCGCTACTGGACCTTCCCGCCGAGGTGGTCACCGCGCGAACGCACCAGCACCGCGCAGAGTCCGTCGTCGTGGATCTGGGCGCGGGAACCATTGTGTGCTTCACCGGCGATGACGGGCGTCCACGCGAGGAACTGGAGGAACTCGCGTTGGAATACGGTCTGACACCCGCGCCCTCCATGACCAAGGCGGTCGACGTGCTCGTCGCCGCAGATCCGGCGACGATGTCCGGCAAAGCGAAGACGGCGCACAAGCACGGGAAGCCGATTGTCTCGGCAGAAGACTTCGTTGCCGCATTGCGCTCGGGCCGACAAGCGAACGGGACACGGTTGCGCTTGGCGGGCCTCGCATGCGTCTGCGACAAGTGCGGGTCGACGTGGACCGCGAGCAGACGAAGCAAACTCTGCCGTTCGTGCCTCGGCACATCGCGCCCCAAATCCAGGGCGAAGAGGATCGTAGGGGACCATTCGGACCTCGCGCTCGATCCGGCCTCCATCCAGCCAGTCCCCTGAATTCGATTCTGGCGTTGTGAATAGTGCGAGCCCACCTCTCGCCGCATAGGACATAGCCTCGCGTTCAGGTGGAGGCAGCCCTGTCGTCCACCCTAGGGTCGCCGGGGCGAACCGGCCTGTTGCACAACTCAATTCGACCAGCACACCGCCGCGATACTCTACCGCGCGACCAACAACGGCTGGGTTTGCCGTCGCGGGAAACTCCGCAGGAGAAGACAACGCTAGGCACGTATAGTGCAGACGGCACGTCTGATGGCAACAAAGGGGAGGCGACGTGGGCAATTCGGTGGGAGTGAACCCGGAGCAAGTGCATGCGGCCGCTGACTGGCTCGACAAGTCGGCTCAGGACTTCCGCGACGAGTTGGGTTCGCTGATGAAGGAAGTGAGGACCTTCGTCGGAGGCGAATGGCAGGGCGCCGCGTCCGGGTCTCACGGTAATGCCTGGGATGAGTGGGAAGAAGGCGCACGGCAGATCATCGCCGGCCTCGAACACGACGCCGCCGCGCTACACCAGGCAGCAGGCCTCATACACAACACCGACCAAGGTTCCGCCGGCTCGATCGGCACGACGTTCCCGGGGAATGGGTAGATGCAACCCGGCAACTATCGCGTCGATCTCGTCGGCATGCAGAACCTGATCGATAAGGCGATCGACTTCGAGAAGCGGCTCGAGGATCGCCTGAGTGACATACGGAAACAGGTCACGAATCTCCATATCGACTGGACCGGCCAGGCAGCACAGACGCACCAACAGGCCAGCGCTGAATGGGATACGGGCGCAACAGAAATGCACACCGCCCTGGGTGAATTGCGGAAGGCGCTAGACCATGCGCGGTCGGCCTACCACAACGCAGGAGAGACAAACCACGGGATGTGGCCACAATGACGACGCCGACCGTCCCGGTGATCGTCCACCGAGCAGACGAATATCATTCTGCCGGAGAAGTATTCGGACAGATGTCAACCGACTCGGTGACGACCCATTCGTCGCTGATCAATGTACTCAACTCGTACATCGGCATGGCCGGCAGCGACAGCATCGGTCAGCAGTGGGCCGACTCCTACCACGAGTCGGCACAGCTGGCGGTTTCCGCGTCCTCGAAGCTGACCACGTCGTGTGGCCAGATTCGTGACCTTCTCGTCGTCGGAGCGCACAATCATGAGGTTGCGGAGATCACCGCGCATCAGCGCAATCTGCCGGTTCCGCCTCCACCCCAGCTGCTTCCGGACCCCTGTATGCCCTCGACCGCACCCAACGCGGCCGGTGACGGTATTCCCGAACCATTTGGATGGTCGATCATCAAGGATGTGGTCGGCTTCGCGTGGCCGAACGGACACCAAGATCAGCTGAATGCCGCAAAGACCGCGTGGCAGACCGCCGCCGCCGACTACCGCACCATCGCCGGACAGGTGCCGCAGGCCAAGACTCTTCTGGCCAATCAACAGTCTCCCGAGATCGACATCGCTGTTCAGACGTCGCAGGAACGGCAGAACGACTTCAATGCGCTGGCAGATGTGTGCGATGCGCTCGGCACTGCCTGTGGCGACTACGCCCATCATCTGGACGAAGCGCATCACAAAATCCTGGACGAACTGAAGGAGTTCGTCGTCGAGACCGCGGTAGCCGAGGGGGTATTCGCCATCCTCGCCCCTGTGACGGGGAGTCTGTCCGAGTGGGTCGGAAACACCGCCATGGCCGGGCGTATCGCTATGAAAGGGCGCCGCATTGCAACCATCATCGGCGAGCTTTCCACCAAGGTCGCGAAGATCGTAACTGACGCCATCAAACCGCTTGTCGGCAAGATGAAGCCAATCTTCGAAAAAGTGCGAAATTGGGTGGATGCAGCAAAGGTCAAGCTGACGCCGCTCGATCGCGGGGGCGCCGTATTGTCCGATGGCCGCCTGTTCTCGCGGATGGGGAGTAGAACCAATCGTGAGGTGTTGGACAGCGGAAACCACTTGCCGATGACCAGAGAGACCGTCGAGGAATACGCACGTCGCGCAGGGGTCGACTTGACGGGCGTGCGGTTCGACATCGCGAACTCCGCCGACGACATTCGCTACTACGACAGTGTGGGCGCCAGTGCGAGCACGTCAGGCGACCACATCGCTCTCGCACCGTCGGCTTTCGCCGATGAGGAGAGTTTGATGCGGAATCTTGTGCACGAGCGAGTCCACATCGACCAATATGCGCAGGGGAAGGTAACCAACAACCTCGTGACGAATGAACTTGAGGATGAGGCGTACGCCGCAGACGAGAGATTCTGGAACGACTACTTGTCCGGAAAGGCAGGACACTGAGAGTGAGCGAATTCCGGATCGATGACATATTTCGGGTCAGCTTTCGCCCCAACCCGATTATTGTCGGCCGAACCGACGACATATTCTCCGTCGGCGACCAGGTCGAACTGCTCAAGAGCGACGGGGCAACCGTCCGCGGCGTTCTGGAAGGTATCGAAATTCACCGCTCCCCTTCCGGGCAATACTCGTTCGTGTTCTCCCGAGAGATATCCGAGCGAGCAGAACCGGGGGACGTAGTGCGCACAGTGTAGCCGGCGAATCGTTCAGTACCACCCGAATCCGGATCCACTCGGTGAAGAGGAGAGCCCGCCCGATGGCAGACCTGCAAGAATGGGAACGACAACTACAACGCGACCTCGATGAGGTCAGACGCAACAGCCAGCAGTTATCCGATTCAGTCGCTGCGATCCGGGGCCTCTGTCAACTGCAAGGTGTCGCAATAGAAGTCGACGCGAACGGCGACATCACCGATCTGCGCATTGCGCCCGGCGCGCTGCGCTGGACCAGTGAGCAGCTCGCTCACTCGATACGTACTGCTCATCGAAAGGCCCGAGCTGATGCAGCTACAAAGGTCCAACGGCTCATTCAGCACGGCGATCCTCGCATGCGTCGGCAGTTCGAGATCCTGACTGGCGAGCAGTCAGCACCACCGGAACCGCCGCGCCATCAGCCAATGACCGAGGACGACATCCAGGCAGCCGATGATGCCTATTTTGAGCGTATGAACCGCCGCGGCTGGACGGCGTGAAGCTCGCCTCTGGAGGATTGATTCGAGCCGATGAGGGATCTCGGGCCATCGTTGAGCACGAGGATCGCTGGCTGTTCAAGCCTTTGCGTGGGAGAACCATCACCAGGATAGAGTGGAAATCGGACCACCTCGAACTCGTCTTGGACGACAATCACTTCCGCATTTTCGTCGGGTACGACGCCGAACTGTCCGTTAGATCCCTCGCCAAGGACTCCCCCGACGGACATCGTATCGACCATTGGAACCGGGCTGAGGTTGAGGAATTCCTGGGTTCAAGGATTGTTTCGGCTGTGTTTTTCAAGACCGGAGCGGTTCGTTTGGGGTTCAAGAATGGGTGGATACTGTTTGTCGACGCCGACCGACGAGTTTTCTCTCCTGAGGTTCATTTCGGAGATCGAACGGTCTGGAACACCGCGGGGATCACCGACCATTCCATCTTCGAAATCCAGCCGCTGGATGCATGGACAGGACAACCTGTCACTCCGCCTCATTGGCCAGGACGGCCGGATCACCTGAATGACAGCCCCGGATCGGACGACATCAACGACTGACGATCAGGAGGCCGTGCTGGATACCATGAGCGGCCGCTTGCCTCGATTCCGTTGCAGCGCAGCATAAACCGTCCACAGGAACCCAGCTGTCACGAAATCGGATGGTTCTGGAAAAGCTGCCACATCCGATTCCGCACATCGGCGCCTCGGTCGCCGCTCGGCCAATCATGGCTGCCTGCTTTGTATTTGCGCCATACGACGTTGGCGCCCTGCTCGCAGGAATACCGGTACCCTTCCGCCACTTCGGGGCCGGTTTCGGTGGCGGCGTCGTTACTGCAGCCGATGGTGCCGCGCCACTGTAGGTGCGCCGCATAGACCGGGGCCTGGGTGAAGTCGTTGTCGGCGGTGAAGAAGCCGAAGGACAGTTTGCGGATCGGGACGCCGTCTTCGCATCCGCCGTGTGAGCCGCCGGCGTACATCGCCACCGCGCCCAGCTGGGCTGATGCGGCGCAGGCCATGCGGGAGGTCATTTGCCCGCCGTTGGAGTGGCCGGACATGTAGACCCTCTTGGTATCGACGCACCAGTGGCTTTCGATGTCGGCAATGACCTGGAGCAGGAAGTCGACGTCGTGTCTGTTGCCGTTTTCGAAGTACCAGCTGCGGTCGCCGGGGCGGTTGGGGTCGGTGACGTCGTTTTTGCCGCCTTGGGGATAGGCGACGATGAATTTCTGCTGTGCGGCGAAAGGTGTCCAGCCCGACTGGGTTTCGTGCCTGCCGGGGTTGCTTCCGCCACCGTGCAGTGCGACCAGCAGCGGCGCGGCACCGGTCAGGCCGCTGGGCACGCGGAGTAGGTAGGGCTGACCGTTGATGGTGCGAGTCACCGAGGCGGCAGCCAGCGAGCAGGCCCCGGGTGAGGGGTCCGACTCCCCTGGCGCCGGCTCGGCCGCGGCGACCGCGCTCGGCATCGCCAGCGCGAGTATGGCAGACATGACTGTGACAGCCCGGCATACCGGTCCGGACATACGAATGCGATGCATCGAATCCTCCCGCCCCACAAGGACATTGAATTACTTCCATTCGAATCTATCGCCGAGCGGGTTGGTTCGCCGAGGTTCGACAGCATTTGTGACAACTCCTCAGCCTCGCCCTCGCTGTGTCAGATTCCGCGCGGATGTCCGGAGCGGTGAACATCCAGGTAGCAACCAACCGGTCAGCCGACTCCGAGACCGCGGTGCGAAGCCTGCCGATCCACTCCGAAACATCACCACTTCACACTATGCTGGCTCGAACGCTGAAACCTGATGCAGTTGTTCGAGAGGAACACCATGGAACGGCTTGCCGTCCTCGCCGTCACAGTCGCCGCCCTCGGCATCGCCCCGGCCGGCATCGCCGCCGCTGGGACCGGAATCCCGTTGGAGTACAGCAACACTGACCGGATAGCCGCGAACGCGCCTGTCGTCCTGCACACCGGTTCGACCGTGATCGATCTGCTCGCGTACATCGGCGCGGGCTGCGTCGGCAGCTGGAGCCCCGCTCCCCCTGCGTACTGCGTCGGATAACTCAGACTCTCCGTCCATCGCCCCGTGAAGCCAACCTCGCGCAGCCGGTGTCTGCGATACCTCCGTCGGAACCTCGACCACCGGGACACACGCCAGGCCGCACCGACCTCGCTCCCACCCGCGGCGCTCTGCGACAATAGGGATGTGAGCACCACCAACAGCCACAGCAGTGGACATCGACTCGGCGACCCGATCGGCGCCGCGACCGGGACAGCGGCGTTCGTCGCCCGGTAGTTCGATGTCTGACCAGGAAGTACCGGAATCGCGATCCGCGCCGAAGGCAACCGGGGCGGGCGCGCCGAAGGTTGTCCAGCTACCGCGGCGTCCCCGGCGGGTGGCGGACGACGCCAAGCCTCCCCGTATGACGTGGCGTTCAGAGGGCGCCCGCGTCAACGATCCGCCGCCGACCAGGCCCGTCATGCGGTCGGAATTGCAGCGGGAGACCGGGTCGTGGCCGGTGGATTCGAGTACTGCGTGGCATGGTCCCGCGGTGGCCGATACCGGCCCCGCGGTGGCCGATGCAGGTCCCGCATCGGTTCATGCGGGCCCTGCCGACCAGGACGCAAGCGTCGTCGACCTCGACGAATTGCGGCGGAAGCGAGCCGGTGAACGCGCCCCGGCCGCTGGAATCCGGCGCATCGCCAAACCGCGCCGGATCGGCAAAGGTCCTGGTGATCGATCCGGTGTCGAGAGCGGCGACGGCAACCGGGACGAGGCTCATGATTCTCCGTCGACCGACGGGTATACCGGTCGCCACCGCAAGTAGCCCTTGGCGGGCGCGCGCCGCGCAAAACCGAGATCGCCGCGCCACCAAATCTGTTCCATTTGCCCGTTTTTGGCGTTTTGACTACCCTCAGACCACCATCGAAGGTACGGGGGGACGGTCGTGGATCTACATCAACTTCG
The DNA here is from genome assembly GCF_003023875.1 of Nocardia sp. MDA0666. Lineage (NCBI taxonomy): Bacteria > Bacillati > Actinomycetota > Actinomycetes > Mycobacteriales > Nocardiaceae > Nocardia > Nocardia sp. MDA0666. The sequence goes on along the minus strand of NZ_PYHT01000009.1, from coordinate 24,576 downwards.
GTACGCGAATCCGGGCAGCTGGCAAGCCGCAGCCGACGATCTGCTGGCGGCGGCCAAGGATTGCGAGGAGGCCGTCGCCGAAATCCATGCCAATGGTTCGCGTCGGCTCGAGGAATCCTGGACCGACTATCTGGGCGAGCTCGTGCGCGGGCGGATCTCCGATGCCACGGGGAAGCTGGAGGAGATCGGTGTCCTGTTGCGGGGCGCCGTCACCGCGCTGGACACGTTGGAGGATGCGGCTCGGATCGCGCAGGCACAGGCCGGTTCGGCGATCACGGCGGGAACGGTCGCGGGCCTGGACCTCGAGGGCGATGTTCTCGTCGTCCCTGCCGGGCATCACGATCCGGAGACCGCGGCGGACGACTGCCGGCGGTACAACGCGCTGATCAAGGATGCGATCGATGCGGCCGATCGCGCCGACCAGGAAGTCGCCGGCGCGCTGCGCAAACTGAATATCAACGTCGACACCAGCTCGCTCGACGATGCGCTGAAACAGCAGTCCGCGGCGGTGGCCGACGCGCTCGACGCCATTCGCGAGACCCTGCCGCAGGGCCAGCCCGCCGATGTGGTGAAGGCGTGGTGGGATTCGCTGGCCGTCGATCGGCGCAAGCAACTCATGTTGGCGGTGCCGGTCGAACTGCACGATCTCAACGGGATTCCCGACAGCGTGAAGAAGGAACTCGAAGGTTCCAACGGCTACAACGCGGTCAAGGCGGTGCAGTTCGCTCGCGACCACGCGAACGATACGTCGATCGACAAGTTCCAGAACAACTGCGCGAACTTCGTTTCCACCACTCTCGCGTCGGCCGGTCTCGACTACAAAGGCACCCTGACCACCGATTCGGACGGCTGGAACCGCAGCCGGGCGGCGGGAATCAACTTCGATCCGCCGGGGCCTGGCTCCCTGCAGGGACTGAGCCACAGCGATACCTGGTTCAATGCGGAGAAGCAGAAGAATTTCTTCCTGAACAACGGGGCGCAGGAGGTCGGGACGGCCGGGGCGAAACCCGGTGATCTCGTGTATTGGGAGCACACGCAGAACGTCGGCGACTACAAGCCCGGCGAAGCGCACCACACGGCGGTCGTGACCGCGGTACTTCCCAACGGTGACATCCTCTATTCCCAGCACACCACCAACGGGAAGGATTTCAGCCTGACCGACCGGATCGGATTCTCGAATCAGGACGGCGGCACACAGAACGTCCGGATCATTCGGCCGAAGGAGACCTGGTAGTTGAAACGCCCCACGATCGTGTCAGCCGCACTGTTCCTCGCCTGCTTCGCAGCTGCCGTTCTCCTCCTTGCGGTTGCCGATCACAAGCTGGATGAGCGATCCGACGCTCTTCTCGAATCGCATTGTGCGCGAACCATTCCCGTTCCGACGGCCGCCACCGCTTCGAGCTGGGCCGCGACAGTTCTGTTGATCTGCGCCGCCGCGGCAGCAGTGGTGTTCCTCGTGTCCGCCACGCGTTTCTCCTCGACGCCGGCGAAGGTCCTCGGGATCGTTGTCGCGGCCTCGGCGGTGATCATCAGCATCGGTTACGCATTGGTCGTGGGATCGGCACTGCTGCAACCGAATACCGATGAACCGATCTCGCCTCGCTACCATCCGTGCGAAGCGTTCTTCTGACAGGACCTCACCATGACAGACGTCTGCATCGACCCCGCGACGGCGCAACAGGCCGGGGTGGACATCTCCACCGACAGCAACGAATCCCGCACCCGGGTCGAGCAACAATTCGACGAGATCGAACCGGCGCGGCAGGCGAACGAAGGCTGGCAGACCGGGCCCGCGCTCGTCGATTTCGCCTCCGCTCGAAAGCAGGACATCCTGTCGAGCCTGGCGGAACTCGAGAGCATCGGAAAGAAGATCGTCGAGATCGTCAGCGCGCGAACGAGTGTCGACGAACGGTATGCGACCAGCCTCGGTCGAATCGGCAAGGCCGTGGACTCCATGTCCGAATAACAATGGGTAGTGCGCTCCTCGGCCGAAAACGCCTGCCGAGGAGCGTCACTGTGCGAGTCTCACCCCGGCATGGCCGGTTTGTTGTTCAAATTCAGCGGTTCGGTGCGGGGGAAGGTCACCGGCAGGGCCGTCAACGCTCGGTGGAACGGGCCGGGGCGCCAGCTCGGGGCGTCGATTGCGAGCTCGATTTCGGGTAGGGCGTCGAGGAGTTGGTCGATCGCTTCCTGGGCGATCAGGTACGCGATCGACTGGGCGGGGCACGCGTGGGGGCCGATACCCCAGGCCAGGTGGGATCGGTTGCCGGTCATATCGTCGCTGCGAATCACGGGATCGTTGTTGCAGGCCGACATGCTGATCACGACCGGTTGATTGGCGGGAAGCCAGACATCGTCGATCAGCATCGGCTGGCGGGGGTAGGTGATCAGCAGGTTCGCCAGGGGCGGGTCGTTGAACAACACCTCGTCCACCGCGTCGCGGGAGGAGAGATTTCCGCCGAGCACACTGCCGCCGAAACGGTCGTCGGTGAGTACCAGCAGCAGGGTGTTGGCGATCAGGTTCAGCTCGAATTCGATTCCGGTGCCGTAGATCTGCGACACGTGATGCGAGACTTCGGAGTCGTCGAGGGCGGCCGGATGTTGTTGCAGGACCGACGTGATGTCGTTGCTCGGTGTGGCTCGTTTGAGGCGCACCAGGCTCATCAGCGCCTCGCCGAGGATGCGGTTGCCCTGTTCGGCGTCGACGCCTTCGAGCAGTTTGGCCGTGCCGGCCGCGACCTGCGCGCCGATTTCCGGTGGGCATCCGAGCATGACGTTCACGAGCTCGAATGCGAGTGGGTAGATGTACTGGGTGATCAGTTCCGCCTGGCCGTCCTGGCAGAAGCTGTTGATCAGGGGAAGTGTGGCCTTCTCGACCGCCGCGCGCAGCGAGTGCAGATCGACGGCATCGATACCGGCGGTGATGGCCTCACGGTACCGATGGAAATCGGCGCCGGAACTTCTGCTCGCCATCGGGCGCCATTCCAGCAGCGGGAGGATCGGGCAGTCCGAGGGCACCGTCTGCTGCCACACGCGCGGGTCGGCGGGAAAGTGTTCGGGATCGTTGAGAATGCGCACCGCGGTGCGATATCCGATCACCAGGGTCGCGGGCACGCCCGGCGCCAGTTCGACGGGTGCGAGTGAGCCGTATCTGCTGCGCATTTCGCGGTAGACCCGATGCGGGTCGTCGGAGAAATCCGGGGTGTACAACGGGACGCGCGGGCCGTCGGAACTCGTCGGCGAGCCGTGGGCAACGGGACACATCGTCGGGCGGGTCGGGAACTGCGACGTAGTCATCAACCACTCCAGTTGTCGTATCGCGCGCCGTTCGAACTGCATGAGGGGATATCGCGCGCGTCGAAGGCTGCGCTGGTCGCACCCGGACGACCCTGGCCGGGACGACCATCGGCAGCACGATGATCATTCGTGGTACAGCGTTGGTGCGTCAGACGCCGAGGGCGCCCAGGGAATCGTTGTCGTCGATGGCGGTGGTGATGCGCCGCAACAGGGTCAAGCAAGTTTCGTTCGACTGCATCTTGGGCTGGTAACTCGCGCGTCCGATGGTGAAAGCCCATGCGGCGTAGGCGAACATCGACTGCTGGCGGTAGAGCAACCAGGCGTCGTCGAAGGCCGGCGGCTTACCGCCCGCCTCCCCCAGTTCGTCCAGGTACGCCGCGAGCAGGTCTCTGTCCCACACTCGGCGGTCTTCCGGCTCGCATCCGGAGTTGACGGTGTAGGCGAAATCGTGTGCCCATCCGCCTCGCATGACGACCTGCCAGTCCACGAAACCCATGCGGCCGGCGCTGGTGACGTAGGTTTGCCCGATGTGGGGATCGCCGTGCAGCAGCGTCGGCGGAACCTCCTCGGTCGCGATGGCCACCGCCCGCTCGACACCGGCCCACAGCCGTTCGCTGCTGCCGTGCAGGGCCGGCGGAACGACCTCCTCCGCGCGGCGAAGGCCCACCTCGCACCGCTTCTTCATATCGATCGCGGAGAGGTATACGTCGAGCATGTACGCCGGGGTGTTGAGGGCGTCGATCGCCTCGGATTCCCAGAAGGTGCCGTGCAGCCGGGCGAGGTTGCGGACCAGATCCTCGGCTTGTTCGCGGGTGATCGAGGCGGTGGGCTCGCTGAACACCGCGCCGCGGGTCGCGGCGATGTCCTCCATCAGGGCGATCGACCGCCAGGACGCCGGATCGGACGCGCCCCAGTATCCGATCGGCGCCTCGATGTCGACGGCGGGCCGGAAGTCGCGGAAGAACCGGGTTTCCCCGTCGATCATCTTTCCGCCGCCCAGCAGTATGCGCTGGCTGAAACTGGTGGTGGTCTTGGCGAACAACCGGGTCGGCAGCTGCGCCCGGGTCCCCGCCTCGTTGTATTCGACCCGGATCGCGACCCTCGTCGAGGTGCCGCTACTGCCGTTGGAGGTCTCGAAGCCCGTCACCTCGGCGCCGGAAACATCGCGGCACAGCACCGCGGTCAGCCATTCGGGGGTGACGTGGTCTCCGGAGATCGGTACGTCGGTCAGGGAGCGCGATCTCGGCCCGCGAATCTTCTCACCCAGCATCCGGGTCCCGACGGTGGCAGAACGACCGAGCAACCAGAGCTTGTGATTCACGCACGTATCTCGATTCCACTGTAAGACAACGATTATCCGAGCGAACCGGCGCCCGCACCGATCGCGGCGCCAGAAGCACAGTACCTTACAGCACTCGAAAGCATTGCAAGACAATAAAATACCTATTGCCTCAATTCTTCGATGCAACCGCGGACAGGCGGGATGGAGTTACTCGCCGGTATCCCGAGGGTAGCCGAGACCGCTCTCATACCATTCGAAACAGACTGTGCGGCAGGTATTTCCCTATCGCGGAAACCACCGGCGCCCACGCGTCGGTTGAGTCGGCGCAGCAAGCCACCGTCAACCATCCCCGCCGGTTCATTCCCGCGCGAAGTCACGGCCGTCGGCCACGATCAGCAGCGCGGCGAAGGCGAGCGGCGCGATCGTCTGATAGCCGATCCAGAGCTCGCCGGCCGTCCGGTTGCCCTGCCATGCCAGCAGCAGCGCGACGACGGTCACGATCGACCAGCCGCTGTCGTAGCCGATCATGAGCCGCATATACGTGCTCATCGGGCGGTTGCGCAGGTAGGCGAGTTCACTGCCGCCCGCGATGAGCAGGGCTGCGGCGCAGGCGATCAGCAGCCAGGTGGCGACGCCGAGTCGATGACTCAGCGATTCGGCGGCGGCGATGTAGACGACGGCGAGCAGTATTTTGACGGCGCCGTCGGCAAGAATGCCGACGGCTTGCCCGGTGATCGGCGTCAACGGAGTGCGGATCATCGTTCCCCCTCGTTATGCGGCGTCACGCGACGGGGTCGACACGAAAGACGGCGCAGCGGTTCGCCGCGTCGGCGAAGCTGTCCGGCGAGCCGGAATCGACCAGGCCGTTTCTGACGAACGCCTGTGCGCCCCTGGGATTTTGCACGGGAAAGGCGCGCAGCACGGGTCCGCGATGCCGTTCGGGCAGTTCGATCAGGTCGACAGTCCGGGACTTGCGGCCGCGCGTGAGGACGCCACGGCCGGCGGCTCGGGCATTCTTGATCCACTCGGCACCGGGGTATGCCTGCACGAGGTACTGGACGCCGTCCAGCTGTATCGGGGCGACGGGAGTGGTTCGGGGATTTCCCGTCGAACGGCCCGCCACGGTGAGCAGGTGAATGGGGCCGAATGGCAGGCCGACCCGGTGGGCGAATACGACGATGCGATTGCGGATATCGCGTCGCGCGGAGGGTGACCGGTGCGGATTTTCTCGCCTCCGCCGGATATTGTCATCGGTCGAGGCGGATCCCACTACCACGACGATCACCAGAATGAATGCGACTACGGCGCAACCGGTTCGGGTGAAATGAAACAATTCCCAGCGTCGCAGGATATCGGCGTAATCCGCGGGCGGGGCGCCCACCGCCCATCGCTTGATCTGCTGGTTGATCGGCACATTCCCGAATCGCGTCACCAGGAACGAGAGAACCACCAGCACCGTGGCAAACGCGGCGACCCGGCGCCGCCCTCCCCGCGATTGCACCGCGAGCGCCAGGGCGCCGAGCACCGCCAGCGCCATCAGCGATTGCATGACCGGACCGTTGACTCGCATGAGCGCGACGTGAAACGTGAACCGGACCTCGAGGGGCACTTCACGAAACGCGTACAGCACGTTGACGGCGCCGTAGCCGAACGCTCCGGCCAGGAGACCGGGGAACAGGAGTGCGGCTCCCCGGACGGACTTCGACAGCATCGAGACTCCCATCGGAATATCGCAACATCGAGTTGCGATATTGTCAGGATGCCCGCCCGTTCGCGATATCGCAACTAGGAGTTGCAATGAGTTCGTCCGCGCCTCTGGGACGTGGACCGAAGGTCCGCGCCGCCGTGCTCGCCGCCACCGTCGACGAGCTGAGCGAACGGGGATACGCCGCGTTCACGATCGACAACGTCGCCCAGCGCACCGGGGTGCACAAGACCACCGTCTATCGGCGATGGCCCGATCGCGACAGCTTGATCGCCGAGGCGCTGGCCGAGAGTGTCGCGACGGAAATCCCCATCCCCGATACCGGGTCGGTCGACAAGGATCTCCGCGCGCTCGCGCGCAGTCTCGTCGCGTGGACCACCAGTGCCTCCGGCCGGGCCATTCTGGCGGTGATGGTGTCCACCGCGGCGGGCCTGCCCGCACCTCCGAACTCCGCCCGGCACGTCTTCCGCGATCGGATCCGGCAAACGCTGCCGGTCGTGACGCGTGCGGTCGCGCGCGGGGAGCTACCCGAAGGCACCGATCCGGCGGAGATGATCAAAACACTTGTGGCGCCGATCTATTTCCGCGTACTGATCACCGGGGAGCGGGTGGACGACAGCACCGCCGATGCCGCCGCGAGGGTGACGCTGACCGCGGCGCGCGCCCAGCTGTTCACCTGAACGCGCGTTCGCGGATTCGGTCGCTCAGTCGACAGTCGTCCCCGGCATCGCATCGCTGCCCCATGCGATGAGCCGCAGATGGCTTTCGCTGTTGTGCCAGTGCGTGATCGAGGCGTTGGGCACTGGCGGCAGATCGGCAGGAGGCGGCGCGCCCACGCCGGCCAGGACCTGCGCGGCGGTGACCACGACCGCGTCGTGGGCGACGATCAGAATCCGCTCGGCGGTGGTCCGGTCGAGTTCGGTGAGCAGATCGCGCATCCGCAGCGCGACATCGGCCGGAGATTCCCCGCCCGGGGGGCGATAGAACCATTCGCCGAGGCGGGCGCGGCGCTCGTACTCCTGCGGCGCTCGGCGTCGAATCGCTTGCGGCGTATGCAATTCGAAGATCCCCATCTCGCGATCACGGCAGCGTTCGTCGGTCACGGCGGGTACAGCTCCCGCCCCGTCGGTGATGCCGTCGGCGGTGCGGGCCATCGTCGCCCACGTCTGCTGGGCGCGCACATACGGCGAACACACCACCAGTTGCGGTGCCCGGTCCGGCGTCAGGCCGGCCAGCCACCGTCCGAGCCGAGCGGCTTGCTCGTATCCCGTGGGCGTCAGCTCGACGTCGGAGTCGCTTCCCGGGAAGGGCTCGTCGGCGCCGGCGCTGAACGCGGCATTGGCCCGGCTTTCGCCGTGGCGGATGATCCAGAGGTCGCGCATGCGATACCGCGGCGGAATCGGGGCCGCGGGAACGGACGGGAATGCGCTCGACGGGTCGGGACCACCCATTGCCGTCATCCGATCCTCCCTTTCGGTCCCGCTGCGCGAACAGGTTGCGCGTGTTCGGCGGGTTGTGTTCACCGGTTCGTTCCAGCATGCCCGACCGATGAAGCCATCCCGGACTGCCGAGCAGGCTCCACCGCCGCGCCGGCCGAAGCCGGGTGATTCAGCGTGTCGCGCCGATCGAGAAGACGATGTCGATCAGGCGGGTGAAGCGGGCGGTCAGGTCGTCGGCGGATTCTTCGGGATGTGCGCGCGCCCAGGCCATTACCGCGTCGACCGCGGCGGTCCAGATGCCGGCGAGCGCTTCGATATCGCGTTCGTCGGTGTCGCCCAGGGCGTCGAGGAACCGGCGCACGCCCGAGTCGGCGTGTGCGGCGATCCGGTTGCGGTAGCCGTGCACCAGATCCGCTACCGCGCCGGTCGCCGGGGCGGTCGGGTCGTGGATGATCCGCCAGGCGGTGCGGTCGGGGCCGAGGGTGTCGAAGAGGCCGCGCAGTGCGTTACCCGGCATCGCGAAAGGTGCTGTGGCGGGGTTCATTTCGTCGTCGAGGCGTTCCAGTAGCGGGTCGGCCAGGGCGGTCAGGCACTCCGCGTAGAGCTGTTCCTTCGAGGTGAAGTGCTGATAGACCAGCGCCTTGGAGATGCCCGCGCGCCCGGCGATGGACACCATCGATGCGGCGGCGAACCCGCGTTCGGCGAACTCCCGCATGGCGGCGATCAGGATCTTCTCGCGGCGGTCCTGCGCGGGCATGCCCTTGGTTCCGAGTCCGGCGGCCGTTGACATGTGCCCGAACTTACCCTACGGTCACTTCCAATGAAGTGACCGTAGGGTCATATAGCCGTTCCGGAGAGTGCCTGCGATGACCCTGTGGGAACAGATCAACCAGCCGGTGACCTACGCGGTGCCGTTCTTCGTGCTCGCGATGATCCTCGAGATCGCCGCGCTGCGCGGTCATGCCGAGGATCGCGCCGGCTACGACGTGACCGATGCGCGAACCAGCCTGACCATGGGTTTCGTCTCTCTGTTCGTCAGCGGTGCCGCGAAATTCGCCGCACTCATCGGCTACGCCGTGCTGTACGTACACGCGCCGTGGCAGGTCGATCCGCGCAATCCGCTGTCGTGGCTGGCGGTCATGCTCGCGGTCGATCTGCTCTGGTACGCCTATCACCGCCTCGCGCATCGCGTCCGGGTGGTGTGGGCGGCGCATCAGGTGCACCACAACAGCCGGTACTTCAACTACGCGACCGCGCTGCGTCAGAAGTGGAATCCGTGGTTCGAACTCCTTGCCTGGGTACCGCTGCCGCTCTTGGGCGTGCCGCCGTGGATGATCTTCACGGCTTGGTCGTTCAACCTGATCTACCAGTTCTGGGTGCACACCGAGACCATCGGGAAGCTGCCCCGCTGGTTCGAATTCGTCTTCAATACGCCGTCCCATCATCGCGTGCACCATGCCAGCGATCGGGAGTATCTGGACCGCAACTACGGCGGCATCCTGATCCTGTGGGACCGCATGTTCGGCACCTTTCGCGCAGAAACCTTCCGCCCCACCTACGGGCTCACGAAGAACATCGAGAGCTCGAACGTCCTCACGCTCCAGTACTACGAATTCGGTGCGCTGTGGCGAGATATACGCTCCACCAGACGAATTCGCGATTGGGCCGGATATCTGTTCGGGCCACCAGGTTGGCATCCCGGCGCCACGGACCCTAGCGACAGCGGAGATCGGCTACCTCGCTGACCGCACCGGCATCAGCTCCGGTCGCACGCACCGGCGAGGTCGGGAGCGACGCGCCCCGGCATGGCTGGAGGATGCGACGAATATCCGCCCATGATCGGCAGCGGTAACCGGGTCGGTTACCGTGCCAGGGTGACCGACCGTATGCGCCCGACCTGTGTGGTGGTGATGGGGGTCTCCGGCACCGGGAAATCGACGGTCGGTCGTCTGCTTGCCGACCGGCTCGGTAGTCCCTTCGCGGATGCGGACGACCTTCACTCCCCTGCCAATATCGCGAAGATGTCCGCGGGTATTGCGCTGACGGATGAGGATCGCGCACCGTGGCTGGCGGCGGTGGGGCGCTGGTTGCACGATCGGATGGTCGAGAAGACCGGTGGTGTGATCGCGTGCTCGGCGCTGAAGCGGAGTTATCGCGATGCCTTGCGGACCGCCGCGCCCGAGGTGTTGTTCGTGCATTTGACCGCGAATCGCGAGGAATTGATCGAGCGTATGACCGGCCGCCGTGGCCACTACATGCCCGCCTCCCTGGTCGATTCGCAACTGCGGACGCTCGAGCCACTGGACGCCGCCGAGCGCGGGGTCGTTCTCCACACCGATCGCGCACCGGAAGTCCTCGCGGAGAATGCCGCTGCGCTGCTGCACATCGGGTAGTGCGTTTCCGGGTCCGCGCCGACGGCACACGGTCGATGTCTCGGTGATCGGGAAGTTCGCCCTGGCCCGCACACGGGAGTTCTAGCGTCGACGCGTGCCGCGCAACCAGACCTTTCCCCACCTGCTCGCCCCCGGGACGATCGGCCCGATGACCGTCCCCAACCGCGTCGTTCTGCCAGCGATGGATATGAACCTCTGCGACGACGGGGAGATCGAGCAGGGCGATATCGATCATTTCGCCGCCCGTGCGGCCGGCGGGACGGGGCTGATCATCACCGGATGCTGTGCCGTCGCCTACCCGGTGGGCTGTGCGAGCACCAAGGAACCCGGGCTGTCCGAGGATCGGTTCATTCCCGGTCTCCGCGCACTCGCGGACGCGGTCCATGCCGCGGGCAGCAAATTATGTGTGCAGATGACGCATCACGGGAAGATCGCCCGGATCGATACCGTGCAGGGGCGGCCGCTGCTGGTTCCGTCGACGCCGCGCGGCTCGGCGGATATGTCGGCGCTGGCCGACAACACCGCGGAAGAATTGCAGAAACTCGCGGCTGTCACGGGCGGTAAGCAGGCCACCTATCGCGAAGCCACACAGGACGATATCGATTGGGTCGTGCGGTGTTTCGCGGAGGCCGCGAGGCGGGTGCAGGCGGCCGGTGGTGACGCCGTCGAAATTCACTGCGCGCACGGGTACATACTCGGCGGCTTTCTGAGCCGGGCGGACAACAAGCGGACCGACGAATACGGTGGCTCACTGGTGAATCGGGCGCGTTTGGCGGTCGAGGTGATTCGCGCGGTCAAGGCGGAGGTCGGCGATGCGCTGGCGATTCTGGTGCGGATCGCGGGGCGTGAATTCGGTGAGGACGATGCGCTGACCACCGAGGAGGCGAAGCAGGCATCGGCGCTGTTCGAGGCGGCCGGAGCGGACGCTATTCATGTCACCGGCTGGGGCCGAAACCCGTTCTCCAACTTTACCGATGGGCCGCTGCCGGACCGAGTCGGCGCCTATACGGAATTGGCGGGCGAGGTGAAGAAGGCCGTCTCGATTCCCGTGATCACTGTCGGCAGGGTATTGCCGGAGATCGGTGAGAAGGTCATCGCCGAGGGCAAGGCGGATTTCGCGGCGATGGGACGGCAGTTGCTCGCCGACCCGGAATTGGTGAACAAGTTGCGTGCCGGGACACCGCAGAACGTTCGGCCCTGCATCAATTGCTATGTGTGCGTTCAGGAGAACTTCTGGGACGACACCCCGCTGTGTGCGGTGAACCCGGCACTCGGCGACGAGAAAGTCCTTCCGTTGGTTCGCAGCACGACATCGAAACGTATCGTCGTGGTCGGGGCCGGTCCCGGCGGGCTCGAGGTCGCCCGTCTCGCAGCCGAGCGTGGACACCGAGTCACGCTGCTGGACAAGGCGGATCGCCTCGGAGGCACCCTCTGGTTCTCCAGTTTGACCACGCCCGACAACGAGCGCCTGCTGAACTGGCTGAAGAGCCAAGTGGAGCAACTCGACATCGATATCCGGTTGAAGACCGAGGCAACCGCGCCGCTGATCCAGGCGCTGAATCCCGACGTGGTCGTGGTGGCCACCGGCGCGGTGCGGGATCGGCCGACGGTTCCCGGCAGCGATCTGCCGCACGTGCACACCGGCGATACGTTGCGCGCCTTGATGACCGGCGTCGGAGACGTATCCCGGGTGCCACCGTTGCTGCGCACCGTCGCGAAGCTGGGCAAGGTTTCCGGTGTCACGAAGAGCCCCGCCGCGATCCGATCGGTGACCCGCAGATTCCTGCCGATGGGCAAGAACGTGGTGGTGATCGGCGGTTCGCTTGTCGGACTCGAACTTTCGGAATTCCTGGCCGAACGCGGACGCGCCGTGACATTGTTCGAGGAAGGTCAGCAGCTGGGCGTGCCGATGGCGATGCCTCGGCGGTGGACGGCCGTTCGGCATGCGGGCGGCGCGGGCGTCACCATTCACCGGCATGCGACCGTACAGCGAATCACTGAGCGGAACGTCGAATTTCGCGTCGGCGACCGGATTTCGACCGCAGCGGCGGACATGGTGGTGGTCGCCTCGGGTGTTTCCGCGCAAGCGCCCCTGGCCGATGCGCTGGCGGGGCTGGTTCCCGAGGTACATGTGGTGGGTGACGCCGGATCCGTCGACTACATCGAGGGCGCGATCCACTCGGCATGGAAGCTCGCGGCAGCGCTGTAAGTCAGCTCGGGCGCAGTGAATTCGGCTCCAGCCCTGTTGGTTCGGTCGAGCGCGGTGCACTCGGCTCTCGCGGTGCACCCCGGCGAGACCAGGCTCAGAGTCGCAGGAGTTTCTTTATCCCCCAGCGCATTCCACGTCCGATGCCGACCAGGAACACCGCGATCGCCACCGCCCCCAGTGCGCAGCGCAGCCAGTACGCCGCGCCGACCGGGGCCTCACCCATGGCCGCGTGCAGGCCGTTCTGCCATGCCGCGGCGCGCACGACGACCGCCGTCACCACGAATCCGCAGAGCAGCAGGATCGGGACGCGGTGGCGGCCGAAGCGTTTGTCGATATCGAAACGCCAGTGGCCCAATGTCATTCGCACCAAACCGGCCACTCCGATGGCGAGTGCCACCGGCACACCGGTGAGGATGGCCTGGGATACCGAGGTGCGCGGCAGGACTGCCGGAAGCAGCGACATCACGACGGCGATGGTGACGGCGACGACGGTATCGATGCGCGGGCGCACGTGGAGGGACCGATGGCGGCGCGACTTCGCCGTCGCGTCGGACCGGGGGGTGGTGCTCTGCACTGTCATAACGGTCACCCGGCGGCACCGGCTTCCGCGACGGCGTTCGGGGCCGCCAGGCGGGCCGGCCGCAGCCGCCGCCACGCCACGATGCCGACGATCGCCGCCGAGACCGCTCCGATCGCGGCCGGACCGCCGAAGTGGAGCAGCTGATCACTGAGCCGTTCGCCGGACAGTTGCGCGCCGAACAGAAACTCCGGGTCCGGGGTGGCGTAGTTCTGCCGCCGGGAATTCAGGTCGACGCCCGTGGTGGCGACCGTCGCCAGGACATCGCAGCGGGCGCGGGCGGCGGTGTCGGCGCGCGTATCGCAGGCGGCGTGCATGCGGCGCTGCAGGGTCGCGTCGATGGCTTGGCGTGCCCACGGCTGCAGCGGTTGCTGCCGCTGTTCGGCGTATCGCAGCATGTCGTAGCCCAGGTCGTGAGCCTTGCAGGCCTCGGTGAACTCGGCGGGAAGCTGGATCGGCGACGAGCAGTCCCCGTCGGGATCGACGAGAATCCCGTTCTCGACCACCGGACGATAGCCCGCCTCGGCCGCGAAATCGGCGGGTAGGGCCACCGACCACGGGTGGTCGCCGACCAGATCGGTGACCGCCGCGCGGGCCGGCGCATTCTCCACGCCCGGCTTCGCCACCGCCGCCGAGGCGGGCATGGCGGGCGCGAAGGCCAGCGGCACCATGGCTGTCATCACCGCCAGCATCACCGAGACGACCACCTGACGGACCTTGCCCAGTCGTCGCGGCCGGCGATCTCGGGCGGGTGCGGTGGGCGTCGATTCCGGCAGGGCGTGCGGCCCGGCCGGACCCGGTGATGCGTCGGTCATGGATGCCGAAGGTAACCGATTCAGCTGAGAAAGACCGACTCGTGGGCCTCAATCCTTCATCAGCCCGATCCAGATGTGGTCGCGGGCGCGGGTCAGCGCCACCATGGTCTGCCGTGCCGCCAGCTCCGCCCGGTCGCGCTCGCTGCCGCGCAAACGGTCGACGGGTGCGGCCGGCGCGTCGGTGAGGTGGAACACGGCAGCGAAGTCCATGCCCTTGGCGCGATGCACGGTTCCGACCTTCACCGCATCATGCTGGGTGCCGTCGTAGTGTTCGAGCGAGACTGCGGGAATTCGCTTGCGGCGCAATGCTGCTCGGATTCTCTCGGCCTGGCGGTCGGTGTCGGTGATCACGGCGACGTCGGAGTGCGGATATCCGGAGTCGGTCAGGGCCGCGATCACCTTCTCCTCGGCCCGCGACCGCGAGAAGGTTTCCGAGCGGGCGGCGCCGCCCGGCAATACGACCTCGCTGTCGCGCAGGACGAAGCCCGGTGCGCCGTCGAGGTCGTCGACCGTATTCGTGGCGTCGACCCGCTTGGCGTAGTCGTGCACGGCCGCGCGATTGCGGTAGTTGGTGCGCAGCACCGCGCCGCGGCCGACGATCGGGATGCCGGCATCCGACAGGCGCCAGCCGCCGGGATAGACCTGCTGCTGACCGTCGCCCACCAGCAACAACGGCGAGGTGGAGGTGCCGCCGGCGATCTGGTGCACAAGTTTGAGTTCCATCAGCGTGAAGTCCTGGACCTCGTCGACAACCACCAGGTCGTAGGGTGCGTCCAGCGGCGCCGCGCGCAGTTCGTCGATCGCCAGATCGATGACGTCGTTGAAATCCACCGTCGCGAGGTCCTGCAGCGCCGCCTGATACGGCAGGTACAGGTGCGCCCAGACGAGCTCGCGGTGCGTTTTGTCCAGCCGCAGGCCGCTTCGGCCCACCCGGTCGATCTTCAGGTAGAGATCGCGATCGATACCTTGGCCCTTGATGACCCGATGCAGTTCGTCCTTCCAATAGCTCGGATTCGGTTCGAGGGGTTCGAGATGGCGGCGGGCGGTGCGCCAGGCGTGGTAGAAGGCGTTGTCGCCGCTGCCCAGGCGGCAGCCGATATCGCGGCTGCGCAGAAACTGAGTGGTCCAGGAGTGGAGTCCGGCGAACTCCACTCGCTCACCCGCATGCGGTGCGAGGCGCCGGAAGCCCGATTCGTGATAGGCCGGCAGCGTGCGCACGAAACTGGTGAAGAGCTGCCGCCCGGCGCCTTCTTTGGACAGCCGTGCCATGCGATGCAGGGCGACGACGGTCTTCCCGGTTCCCGCCGGACCGCTGAATCGCGCGGGGCCGTTGTAGTTTCGGTAGACGAGGTCGAGTTGGGCCGGGTCGAGAAACGTCATCCATTCGCTGAAAGGTCGCTTCAACGCTCGCGCTCGTTCGTCCGCACGCAGTGTCGTCGTCTCGAAAAGCCCGTCGGCGGGCAGAGTTTCGGGCACCGCATTGCTGTCGGCGGACAGCAATGCGAACCAGGTGTTGCGTTCGGCCACCGTCATCGAGATCTGGCGGGCGCTGCGGCCGGACAGGCGCGCTTCGGCGAACAGCCGCGCGGCGATCGTGGTCGGGTCGACCGCGACGTAGCGGGCCTCGGCCGGAGTGTCGGCCGCCTCGTCCATCAGCAGCAACACCTCGATCATATGCGGCACATACCGGGTGCGGCCCGCGGTGAGATTCGCGAACGTCTCCTCCGCACGCCACCGGATCCGGCGCAATTCCGCAGCCGACGGCACCACCTCGGTGAGGACCAGAGCGAAGACACCGCCCGGGCCGACGGCATAGGCGTCGAAGCGATCCGAACGGCTGTTCTCTCGCTCCACGAGCACATGCCAGCCATTGCGCATCAGCGGCACCGACAGGAACCGGCGCCAGGCCGGCGTGAGTACGGTCAGTTCGCCGAGCTGTTGCGCCACTCTGTGGCGACGCCGCTCGAAGTCGATATCGGCCATCACGGGCCCCCTTACCGGCGTAGCCGGGCGGGTCCGTGGTGGAGCCGCCACACCCCTGGCTACCAAAACCTGTGTCTATCAAGGTATTACATCGCACGAGGGAGTGCAGAGAATACGGCCGGAGAAGCTCGGCGTGAGCGGTCTACATCGGCCGATCCCGTTCGGCGGCATCGAGATCCGGTGCCCACGCGACACCGTTGATATGGCTGCCGCCGTCGACGAACAGGGTGTTTCCGGTCAGGTATCGCGAATAGCCGGAGGCGAGGAATACGACCACGGGCGCGATGTCGTCGTACGGATCACCGATGCGCCCCATGGGGTTTGCCGCATCCGCCATCGCTTCCATCTCGGGGTGTTCGCTCCGATACCGGCGGCGGCCCCGTTCACCAACGCGACCTTGCCGGCGAGTTGTCCGCTCATCGCGCCACGCCCTCGATTCCGGCGGTCAGCAGTTCGCGGGCCGCGGGATCGCCGTCGACCGTGCGGGTGGTGCGGGCGGTGATCTGCCAGCGGCCGTCGATCCGGCGCAGGGTGAAGTGGTTGGCGCCGGTGCGGGCCACGACATTGCGGCCGTTGTGCTGGACCACGAGGACGGATTCGCAGACCGCGACTGCCTCGTCGCCGTCGACGGTGACCACCGCCGGCCCGTGGAAATGCAGGCAGCCTCGCCCGATCAGCCCCTGATGGGCGTCGGAGCCGACCATCGCGGCGACGTCGGCGCGGCCGCGCATCTGCCAGTCCTCGACGTCGTAGGTGCCCTCGGCGGACCACAGATCGGCGGCGGCGACGTTACCCGCGTCGACCAGCGGGCCGTACGAGGCGATGATCCGTTCGATCGCGCGTTCGTCCTCGATCCGGGCGAGGCGTCGGTGCAGTTCGGCCAGTTCGGTCACGGCGAAATCCTTCCGATGGGCAGACGGCCGGGCCGATTCAGCGGTGGTCCGGCCCGCTCGGGTCGAGTAATAGCGCACGCCCGGGCGAGGCGGTGCCGTCGTTCCGGCCATCGGGACCGGGTGAGCGTTCCGGTGGCGCGGATCACCGCGGTCCTGACGCCCCGATTCCGCCGAACAGCGCCGATGTAGCCTGGTCGGCCGGTGGCGACTGCCCGCACCACCCTCTTCACGTCCCGGAGGTCTGCCATGACGACGTTGTCCTCGCCGAACCGCTACGAACGCTTCGTCGCGTTGGGCGACAGCCAGACCGAGGGGCTGTGGGACGGCGACGACGGCACCGGTCTGCGCGGGTGGGCCGATCGGCTGGCCGAGCGCCTGGTTCAGGACAATCCGGAGATCCGGTACGCCAATCTGGCGGTGCGTGGTCGCCGCCTCGCGGAGATCCGGGACGAACAACTCGACGCCGCCCTGGCGATGGACCCGGATCTGGTCGGCATCTGCGCGGGCATGAACGATGTCACGGCTCCCGGCACCGATTTCGCCGCGGCGCTGGATCTCATGGAGGAGCTGTACGCGAAGCTGACCGCCTGCGGCGCAACGGTGGTGACGACGACCTTTCCCGATGTGCGCCGCGTCGTGCCGCTGGCCGCCCGCTACATCGGACCACGCGTCGACCTGATCAACGATCGAATTCGCTTGTGCGCGAGCCGGTACGGCCTGCGCCTGGTCGATCTGTTCGGCGCCGCGTCGATGGCCGATCTGCGCATGTGGAGTCCGGACCGGCTGCACGGCTCCGAACTGGGTCACGAACGGTTCGCGCTGGCCGCCGCGGAGGCACTGGGTCTCGACGGCGCCGATCACAACTGGGCGCTGCCGCCGGACGGCTCCGAGCGTTTCCGCGCGGCCGGTGTAGTCGGCGAACTCGCCTGGGTGGCAGCGACATTGCGCCCGTGGGTGTGGCGGCGGCTGCGCGGCGTGTCGACCGGTGACGGCCGGCCGGCGAAACGCCCTGAACTGCTGCCGGTCATGCCGGGCGAAATGTCCTGAATAGCCGGAGGTTTCGCCGCGCATCAGTTTGTCCGCTTCGCCGGAAACCGAATTTTTCTTCGGGTCGGATCCCCCGCAGCGACCGGCGATGCGGTAAACATTTCGGGTGGACAGTGACGGTCGGCAGGACCGACGCGGGCTGAAACTCCTCACCGAACGGGCCGGCGAGCCGTTCGGATTCGTCGCGTCGGCGTTCGAGCCGATACGACTGACGCAGGCGCGGCGCTGGGCCGAATTGTCCGTCGGCGAACTGGCGGACGCGGCAGGCCTGTCCGCCGCGGTCGTCGAACAGTACGAGATCGGCGCCCTACAGCCCGATCCGGACGTTCCGGCCGACCTGGCCAGGGCGTTGAAAGTTCCCGTCGACTACTTCGCCACCGGACGCCCGATGTGCCGGATCGACGCCGCGGACCTGCATTTCGACGATCCCGGTTCGGCCACCGCATCCGATCGGGCCAAGGCGGTGGCATTCGCGGAATACCTTTGGGAGTTGGCGTACACGCTGGCCTGCCGGATGCGGTTCCCGGCGCTCGACCTCCCCGCCCTCGAAGACGGAACCGCGCCTGCCGACGCCGCGCGCCTGCTCCGCGACCACTGGGGCATCGTACCGGGGCCGCTGGCGCATCTCGGCGCGACACTCGAGGCGCGCGGCATCGTGGTGGCTTTCGCGCCGGCGACGAGTGCGGCCATGGCTCGGGTCGGCACCTACGCCGCGCACACCTGGGGGCGCTCGCTGATCGTCGTGGCCGCCCGGCACACGCAATGCGTCTACGGCTACCGGTTCGCGTGTGCGCGCGCACTCGGCCATCTACTACTGCACCCCTGCCCGCTGCCGGGAGACCGGACGCAGGCGGAGGAGGCCGACCGGTTCGCCGCCGAACTGCTGGTTCCCGCCGATGACATGGCCCAGCTGTTTCCGTCGCCGATCCACTTCCCCAGCCCGGCGGCGCTCGCACGGCAGTGGGGTGTGCCGACCGAGGTGATCAGGCGGATCGGCCAGGACCGAGGGCCCCGCATGCACATTCTCGAACCGACCCGGACTCTGGATCACGACCGTGAGCCGGTCGCCGAATATCCCGGCGAGGCACCCGGATTGCTGGCGGAGGCCGTGGCGCGGGCGCACAGCGCGGGGTTCGGGCGCGCGGAACTCACCGACGAACTGCGGTGGACCTCATGGCTTCTCGCCGAAGTCCTCGGCGAGGCGCAGGTCGGTCCGCATCTGTCGGTCGTGCACTAGCCCCGCACTTCCCGCATCACCTTGGCGAACGCCTCCATCGCGGGCTCCAATACGGTGACGTAGGAGAACCCGTAGCGTTCCCGGCGTTCTCGCACCTGATCGGCCATCTCGGCGGGTGTGCCGATCAGCAGGGTCGGCGCGTCCAGCACCTCGGCGACGCTCAAATGGTCCATCTGCGCGGCGATCTCGGTGGCGGCGGCCTTGCGGTCATGTGTTTCCACGACCTGCTGGACCAGGATGTTGAATTCCGGATCGCGGTCGTACTCGGTGACGAAACGCCGTGCCGCGGCGACACGTTCGTCGACCGTCTCGGCACTGGACAGGCGCATCGAGCCGTCGGTGGCGCCGGGGACGGATTCGCCACCGGTGAACGCGATGATGTCGGCGTGGCGAGCCGCCAGCCGCAGCATGCGGTTACCGCTGCCGCCCAGCAGAATGGTGGGGTGCGGTTCGGGCAGCATCCGCCGGAGTTCGGTCAGCGTCTTCTCGAGGTGGTCGACCCGGCTCCGTGGGGTGCCGAAATCGATGCCGGCTTCCTCGAATTCGTCTCGCACATAACCGGTTCCGAGGCCGAGCTCGAGCCGGCCGCCGGTGAGCCGGGCGGTGCTGACCACGTCGCGCGCCAGCAGGACCGGGTTCCAGAACGCGGCGTTCAGGACGAAGGTGCCCACCCGCGGGCGTTCGGCGGCCTGCGCGGCGGCGAGCACCGACGGGAAGGGCGCCGGGAGTTCCAGGTGGTCGGGAACCAACAGCACGTCGTAGCCGAGCGATTCGGCCCGCCGGCATTTCGTGGCCCACTCGTCGGCGGACCCGGGATTGAGGAAGTTGACTCCGAAGCGGAATTCGCGCACTCCACGACTCTATAGGCGGCTACTCGGCCATCGCATGTTCGCGTTCGACCACGCTGGTCGGGATCTTCGGCAGGGCGGCCGGGTGTTCGTTGCGCAGCCAGGCCAGCAGTTCCTCGCGCACCGCACAACGCAGCGTCCACACGTCGTCGGCATTGCGGGCCGACATGGAGGCGCGGACCTGGATACCGAAGGGGGTGCTGTCGGTGACCAGCAGATTCCAGCTGCGGCCGTCCCAATCGTCCCGGGTGCGCAGATAGTCGCGCAGATGTTCCCGCAGTTCGGCCACCGGCGTGCTGGTGTCCAGGTAGAGGAAGACCGTGCCGGTGATCTGCGGGCCGCCCTTGGACCAGTTCTCGTACGGTTTGGAGTTGAAGTACGAGACCGGCATGGTGAGACGGCGGTCGTCCCAGATGCGGACGGTGAGGAACGACAGCGTGATCTCCTCGACCGTGCCCCACTCCCCCTCGACCACCACGGTGTCGCCGATCTTCACCGAATCACCGAACGCGATCTGCAGGCCGGCCACCAGATTGCCCAGCGTCGACTGTGCGGCGACACCGGCGATCACGCCGATGATGCCGGCTGAGGCCAGCAGTGAGGTGCCGAGGGTACGCAGGTCCGGGAACAGCAGCAGAATCGCGACCGCCGCGGTGGTGATCGCCAGCACCGTGGTGATGATGCGCCGGACCAGCGTCAGCTGCGTATGCAGCCGCCGCACCTTGGCGATGTCGCTGGTGCGATGAGCGTATTTGTCCAGCGTGTTCTCGGCGACCGCGTCGACGGCACGCATCACCACCCAGGCGGCGGACAGGATCGCCACCGCGGCGAGGATGTTCAGCACGACCGCGTCGTGGCGCAGGTTGATCTCTGCCAGCGGATAGGTGAAATGCAGGGCTATCGTCGCCAGGAACACCTGCAGCGGCAGGTGGATGCGACGCAGTAGACCGGGCAGTCGGTTAGCGGGATGCTTCTGCGCGGCGTGACTCAACAGGCGGTCGACCACCGCGCCGATCGAAATGGTGACCGCGAGTGTCGCGGCGAAGACCACCAGCGGTCGAAGTACCTCCTCCAAGGCTTCCAACTCCTCGCGACGGCTTGTCGGGCTTGCTCGTATCTCGGGCTTTCAGCCACGCTACCGAGGGAAACCGCAGCTCGCCGCCGCCCGCGGCTGTGCGAAATCCGACACTTTCGCGACCTGGGCCGATGCGGTGAATAGTGTTTCACGGCAAGGCTTCCGGGTATTTTCCGCTGCTCATCCGGAGTTCGCCGGCATCGTCCGCGCGAGCGATCCACGCCGGATCCGTCGCGGGGCGTAGCCGCGGATACGCCCGCGGGCGCAGGCACGATTCGCCGAACCGTCCTACGCTGGGTGCATCGTGATTTCGTTTCCCCGGTGAGGCGGTTGCCATGACCGATTTCGACCCCGCGGTGTTCGGGTCGCCGAGCGTCCGCGTCGGCACGGCCGAACGTGAACAGGCCGCGGCCGCCCTCGGCGACCATTTCGCGGCCGGACGCCTCGAGCTCGACGAATACGACGAGCGCGTGAGCCGTGCCTACGCAGCGAAGACCGCCGCCGACTTGGTCGTCCTCTTCAGCGACCTGCCGCGTCCGCTACCCGCCCCGCCGGCCCGACCGCAGCGGGAGCCCCGCCGCGCGCGCCCAGTGTTCCCGGCGCTGCTGCTGGCCGCGGTGGTGGTCGCGGTCGTGATCGTCGCCACCACCCATATGATTCCGTTCTTCGTCTTCCCGGCGCTGTTCTTCCTGTTCATCCATCACCGCCGCGGATACGGCCCGCCCGGATACGGCCCCCGCCGGCACTACCGGGTGTGAATTCACGGCGCGGAGCCGGTTCACGCGGACATGCGCAAGATCGGTCAAGCGCGCCATGACCCGCGCCGACCACACTGAACGGTGTGACGACCGGACGTGACCGATTACGGGAACTGCTCGATTCCGTTCTCGACGAGAACAACACCACGCTGAGTGCGATGGCGCAGGGCGCGTTCGTCTCGCCCTATCACTTCTCCCGGCAATTCTCCCGCGGTACCGGCGAGGCGCCGGTGGCGATGCGGCGGCGGGTGCTGCTCGAGCGCGCCGCCTGGCAGTTGAGTGGCGGCGCGGCGGTGACGGATGTCGCCTTCGCCGCGGGTTACGACTCGGTGGAGGGGTTCAGCCGGGCCTACAGCCGCGCCTACGGACATCCGCCGAGCGCGACGCCGGCCGCCTCCCGCATCCGCTGGCTTCCCGCGGTGAACGGGATCCATTTCCACCCGCCGATGTCGCTGTGGGTGGAGGGCGAACCGAAAGGCAGACACGATATGGATCCGACATCGCTGCTGCTGCACCACGACGTGGAGGACACGCGCGAACTCCTCGACCTCGCGAAGGGCCTGGACGAACACCGGTACCGGCGGCAGCGTTCGTCCGCGGCGGTACTGGCGTGGGATGGACCGGATGCGTCGATCGCGACCGTCCTCGCATACCTGGTATGGACCAAACAGGTGTGGCTGGCCGCCATCGAAGGCACCGATCAACCCGGCCGCGGATCCGACGACCTCCCCGGACTGACACGGCGATTCGAGGAGACGGTGCCGCGGTGGCTGGATACCGTCCGCGACATCGACCGTCGCGGCGGCTGGGACGACACCCTGATCGACGCCCTGTGCGAGCCGCCGGAAAGTTTCGTCCTCGGCTCCGTGATCGCCCACGTGCTCACCTATTCGGCCTACCGGCGACTGCTGGTGCGCCAGTGGATCGACAGCGAATTCCCCGATCGGACAACCGAACACAACAACGGCGACCCCATCATGTGGTTGCGCAGGAGAGGATGACCATGCCCCGCACCGTGTACTACACCGCCACCACCCTGGACGGATTCATCGCCACACCGGACCACCAACTGGACTGGCTGGTGACCCGGCAGGTCGACAACGACGGCCCGATGGGGTACGACGCGTTCATCGCCGACATCGGCGCTATCGCCATGGGCGCCAACACGTATCGGTGGATCCTCGACAACCATCCCGAGATGGAATGGCCCTACTCGATGCCCGCATGGGTCTTCACCCACCGCGACTTCGACCCGCGCACCGACGGGGCCGACGTGCGGTATACGCAGCAGCCGATCACCGTGGTGCACAAGGAGATGACCGACGTCGCCGCAGACAAAGACATCTGGATCGTCGGCGGCGGCGAGCTGGCGGGACAGTTCGCCGACCACGGATTGCTGGACGAAGTGTGCGTATCGATCGCCCCCATCACACTCGGGGCAGGACAGCCACTGCTGCCCCGCCGGGTCGAGATGAAGCTGACCGAACTGGCGCGCAACGGTGAATTTGCCTGTGCCCGTTACGACATCGTCCGGTAAGCGATACCGCGGGTTCACGGTCGCCACGCCGGCTACGCGACCGTGAACCCGCCGTCCACCGGCAAGACCGTACCGGTGACGTAGTCCGCGCCGATGACATAGCGGATGGCATCGGCGACATCGGCGGGCGTGCCCACCCGGCCCGCCGGCACGGATTCGGCGGCGCCGCGGAACTGCGCGGCCCGCTCCTCCGGCGACAGGAACGACCACCACGCGGTATCGATTACGCCGGGAGCGATCGCGTTCACCCGCACCGGGGCCAATTCCACGGCCAGCGGTGAGACGATGCGTTCGATGGCGCCGTTGACGGCCGCGAGGGTCACCGTGCCCGGCAGCGCGGCCCGCGCACTGGCCGCCGACACCATGGTGATCGAGCCGCTGACCTGAGCGTGCTGGATCGCCGACAGGTATCCGAACAGTTTGCCGTCGAATCCGGCCCGCACGTCGTCGAGTGCGACCTCGCGCAGGGGTCCGGCGCCGGTCGCACCGGGGCTGAAGGCGAGGACCAGGTGATCGACGGCGCCGACACGTTCGAAGAATGCGGCGATCTCCGCCGCGGACGTGCCGTCGACCGCCTCGGCCGCGGCGACCCGATCCTTCACGGCCGCAAGCTTTTCCGGGTCACGGCCGGTGACCACGACCTCGTGACCCGCTTCGGAGAGCACCTCGGCGGCGGCCAGACCGATGCCCGAGGTTCCACCCATGATGACGATGCGCATGCTGCGCCTCCAAGTTTCTAGTTTCTAGACGTTGCGTCTCGTATCAATCTAATTCGAACCGCCGCGTCTTGTAAAGTGGCGGCATGACGGGCGACAAGCAGGTCGGGAGGCCGCGCAGTGAGGATCGACGGCGCGCGATCCTCTCGGCGGCGATGGCCGAGTTGCGGGAGAAGGGCTACGCCGCGCTGACGATCGAGGGCATCGCGGCGCGTGCGGGGTCGGGCAAGCAGACCATCTACCGGTGGTGGCCGTCGAAGGCGGACGTGGTGCTCGAGGCGATGCTCACCGAGGTCGCCGCGGTGATCGCGATACCCGATACGGGCTCGCTGCCCGGAGATCTGACCGCATTCCTGGCCGATACCTTCCGGCAGCGCGGACAACGGCCGGTACTGGTCGGGCTGATGGCGCAGGCGCTACTGGATCCCGTTTTCGCCCAGGCGTTCCGGGATCGATTCCTGTTCAGCCGCCGAGATGCGTTGCGGCAGATCATCGATCGCGCGATCGCGCGGGGCGAGGTCGCCGCCGATATGGATCCGGACCTGATGATCGACGTGGTGTACGGCGTGCTGTGGTATCGCCTGCTGCTCGATCACGCACCGCTCGATGACGAATCGGGGCGGCAGCTGGCGGATTTCGTGGTGCGCGCCGTGCGGTGAGGGCGACCTCGGGCGTACCGGGAGATCTTCACTCACCGAACCGCGCGCACACCCCACCGGCCGAGGTGGGCGTGCGCGCGGCTGTCACCCCTGTCTCTTATACACA